>JAHDCE010000598.1 GCA_020630045.1 Saprospiraceae bacterium
GATATAGCGTGCTTCAAATGAGGTAATGGTATTATCTCCTTCATTGGAGATGAAAACAGTAGGTGTGATTTCTCCATTACAGTATGATGATGGTGGGGTTGTGGATTTTTCAATAGATAAGTCGGTGTAATTCCCTCCCGCAGGTAACGGCTTTACTTCCGATTTCGTTGATTGGTAAACCATTTTATCTGTATCGTCCTGAACAAAAGCAGCTACCTTTATTTCCCTATAGTCATAAACATATCCCGGCATGGCTTCCGAAAGGTTGATGGAGTGGGTCTCTCCTGCGGCTAATGTCGGCATAGCGGCACCACTAGAACCCGTCAACATTTTAATAACGACATCATGGAAGTCGGTCTCTCCATTCGATCCCGGAGCAGTCGGAAATGTCACTACTTCTTCAACCAATAGTATATGTACCTTTCCATTTCCGAGGCTAAAGGGAGAAGATGAGGTATTGGTGATATCCAGCGTTACATTGATGTTAGTTGCGTCATCTGAAATGGTGTGGTCTATTGTCATGGTAATCGGAGTGGTGACACCATACTCATTGTCAATGACGGCTTGGTTGAAACCATAAGGGCCTCCTGCATAACCGCCACCTGCAACATCCCATCCACCGATGCCTCCGCCATAAGCGTCACCTGGGACAGAGCCATTCATCGCGGTTGTAGGGTAACCATTAATATTAGGATAATATGAAATTCTCGCACCGATTTCGGCTGGGTTGTTTTCATAAAAAGGATCATAACCCGGCCAGTCCGTTTGCCATTTCAAAGCGACGACCTTTGTCGAGTTGGCGTCAATTAGCGTATTAAAGTCAGGGTTTTGTGAAGCACAAGGGTTACAACTTGCATTAGTAAATTCTTCAAGAAGTACCATTTTCTGGTTTTGTGCTTGGACTGCAACACATAGCCCGAGCACCATTGTGAAAATGGAAAAGGTTTTTAAAAATTTCATACAATGGTAATTTTAAAGTAGTTGATAATCAATAAACTTTCTGGTATCCTCTATTGAATTTGCAAAGTAAGGACAATCCGGAAATTGACCATTATAAATTTTGATTTTTTGCCATTCGAAAAAAAAAATGACGCTTTGTTGCCGCTTCCGAATGTTTTTATATGTCAAGGAATCATTATTTATTTTGATTTCGGCATCATTTTTTCTTGTATTTTAGAGAAGGAAAGCATATTTTTGTTAGATACCATACCATTTTACTAAAAACCACTACAATAATTACCAAATGCAAAGAGTTTTACTTGTTTTCATTTCGTTACTCCTCACATCATCGCTAGCGATGGCACAGCTCTCCCTGAGCCAAACTGTCATGAATCGATATGATATGGCGCTTGGTGCCAATACAGAGGTTGAAACCTTTATTACAAATAATTCTTCCAATACGATTACAGTCCGTTGGGAAAGAACGGAAGATATTATTTCTGATTGGCAATCTTTTGTCTGTGATAAGGTCTTGTGTTATTTGCCGAATAAAGATTTTGCCGAATTCCAAATGGAACCGGGAGAAACTACTTATTTCAAAGTAACATTGGTTCCCGGATCTGATGGCTCTGGTTCTGTATCGGTCGACTTGTTTGATGTGGATAATCCCACTACTGACCGAGTGAACTTCACTTATTATGGTTCTACACTTTCTAGTAGTATAAAAGGAGTAACAGAGAAAAAATCTTACAGCATCTTCCCGAATCCTGCAAATGATGAGTTTTCTTTGAAAGGTTTGAATAGCGATATTCAGTCAATTTCTATTTTCTCTATCGTAGGACGAGAAGTTAAAACTTTCGCACGACCTGTTGACGGTCAAAAATTCAATGTTTCTGATTTGCCACGTGGTATGTATCTAGTTCGCCTTACCGGCAAAAATGATACATTGATTCGAACATTGAGATTGAATAAAAGATAAACGATGATTCGGTAATTATTGAATCGTAAAATGGCAAGAAGCCCGGCTGGAACCTCCAGCCGGGCTTCTTGTTTTTTGTACATCTCCTATCTATTATGAAGTAGGTAACAACTGGCACCAATCAATAACAACCCTTTAACCATCGCTTCACACATCTTGGGAATTTAAGGAACGAACTTAGCGGTATATCAATCATACAAAATTGACATACCTATAAGCTGAATATTTATTAACTACAAAAACCATTTACCATGAAAAAATCAATCAATTATTCACTATTCATCCTATTATTCGCATTGGTGACAACATCTTGTTCACGAGATGGATATGAAATTTCGGACATGAATGAACAGGATGCCGCCTCTCTGATGGAAATCTATATCAAACAACTTTTTGCCCATCCTGCAGAACTTGAATTCATAAGGGATGAATATCAACTAAGCCCATTTTGCAATTATTATACGACAGTTCCTTCGCAAAAGAATGTCTATGATTTAGGACTTGAAGAAGAATTTGTTGGGACTTATGATTTTGAAACTGTCGGTTGTGTTGATTTCCGTCCGACGGGAGCCAAAGTTTATTCCTACAAAGAGGGTTTTGTCAGAGATAATTTTTTCCGTATCCAAGGAGACTTTGCAAGTCGGATTACCATGGTAGATACAGAGTTTGATAGAGACGAGTATGTTTATCGAACTACCTTGGATGGAAGGTTCAATTGGTCAGATAAATTATTCCCCAAACACGACGTTTCCATCGCCTTGGATTTTGATGGATTGGGATATGACGGTCGTGAATTGACAGATGGTACGGGTGAATTCATAATGACGCTCAGTAGCCGTGATGATACACGAACTTACTCCGGAACACTCAAATTGGAAGAAGATGAAGTGATGAGACTTGTTTTTGAGGATACGGGTAGACTTTTCAATTTTG
>JAHDCE010000599.1 GCA_020630045.1 Saprospiraceae bacterium
ATTAAACGACGAATCCATTTATGATTCTATTGAAATAGATGCTACGGAATTACCCACTATCATTTCAAATACGACTCAAATTTATTTGCTATTCAGGAATCTGATTGAAAATGGATTAAAGTATAATGACAAGCCTCTAAAAAAAATAAAAATCTCTTTTAAGAAACAAAAAGAATTTGGAGTAATTATTATCCGGGATAATGGTATAGGAATAAAAAAAGAATACCAAAGACAAATATTCGAATTGTTCAAAAGACTTCATTCAAGTCAAGAATATCCGGGAACCGGAATCGGATTGGCCATTTGTAAAAAAATCGTTCTCAACCTAGGAGGAAAAATCTCTTTGGAATCTAAGGAAGGTAAAGGAACTACATTTTATTGTACAATACCACTTGAAAAAGTTGTTCAATCAAAGGTTGTCACCATCTAAACTTATCCCCTAACCAATTTCAAAATCGTGATTTCAGGAAAAATCCCGATTCGCAACGGAAAAGCATCCAGCATACCAAAGCCACGATTCACATATAAATATTGTCCGGCTTCCTTATATAAACCCGCCCAGCGAGGATAAGCATATTTACTAGGACTCCACCTGAATCCGGCAAATTCGAATCCGATTTGGGCACCATGTGTATGGCCACTTAAAGTCAAATGTACATGACGCTGAAAGGGTACGATCTTTTCATCCCAATGAGAAGGGTCATGGGACATGAGAATCGAAAAATCATTTTCATTCATTCCATGATAAGCCACATCCAAATCCCCCTTTTTAGGAAAATAATGACTCTTCCCCCAATTTTCGACGCCTACGACATGAATGGATTCGCCACCCTTTTCCAAACGGACATTGCGGTTGTTCAACAACTCCAATCCTATCGTCTGATATTTTTCTCGAATTTCCCTTTTTATCGTTTCCTTATCCTTCTTCACTTTTCCCCTATGGCGTCCCCAATAACCATAATCATGATTCCCCAGTACCGCATATTTTCCGTAAGGAGCTTCCAATAATTGGAATAAATCATCAAAAGGATCTACTTCTTCTGCAACTGAATTGACCAAATCACCGGTATACAATATCAAATCCGGTTTTTGATCACGCATGAGTTCAATTCCCTTTTTCACCCCTTCATAGCTATCGAACGTCCCTGCATGGAAATCCGAAAATTGCAATACCCGGAAGCCATTGAAAGCCTCGGGTAAATCCTTGAATACCACCTCTTGCTCCCTGACCTTAAAAAAGTATTTGCCTTTGGTGATTGAAAACAACATGGATATAAATGGTAATGTGGACACAATGAGTCCCAGTTTTTTAATAAATTTTCTCCTAGAAGCCACCCTTGAAGGCAGCTCATCCTCCTTTCTGATTTTTTGTCCGATCACTTCAGCGATTAGGTATATGTCGCTGATTACAAAAAACACAAACAAAAAAACCTTGGTCACCCAAAGTGTCAGAAAAGTGCCTAGTGTGATATTTGACCAAAAATTACGTTCCTCTCTAAAATAAAAGAACATCAATGCCACACAAGCCCAGCACAAAACAGTAGCGAAAACATATATCCCATGGCCCCATTTCCTCAAGTTCGGGTTTTTAAACACCCGCCACACCTTTTTTCTATAGGCATAAATCTCAAAAAGAAGGATGAGTCCCCAAAATATGATGTTGAAAATAATGGCACCCCACATAAAGAGAATGTTTGAATCTGTTTGCGTTGAATAAAAATAGGAATGTTTGAAACTCTGTTTTGGTTCATCATTCAGTTACTCTCAAGCAAATATACCGTCAAAAAAGAAGACAAGTCCAATCATATTGAGAAAACTTGATCAGCTAATATTCTCCAAAATCAACAGGACTTCCCCCATGAAACTCAATTTTCGAACAAAAACAGAAATAACATGGGATTCTTAATTTTAATTTTAGTCGGACTTATCGCAGGTACAATTGCTAAAATGCTAATGCCGGGTAAAGATCCGGGAGGATTTATCATCACCATCCTACTAGGAATCGGAGGAGCATACCTCGGTAGCTACTTATCGGCATTCATACCCTTCGTCAGCGGTGAATTCGGTCAACTTACCTTCGGAAGTATCATTTCGGCTGTCGTTGGTTCACTCGTCTTATTGATTCTTTATCGTTTGATGAGAGGGAAACGATAGGTATCGAATATAATTTTGAGTATCGGCTTCGGGTGTTTATTGATTCATGACTAAACCTTATTCCTTGTATTCTGCTCGGAATTAAGGGGCGTGGAGTGAAAGACTTTATATAACTTCGCATCATGCGAAACACAAGGACACTCATACTCCCCTTTCTTTTTTCCTGCATGACCTTTTGTATCGGATCAAATGCCCAACCGGGTTGGTCCGAAGGGTATATCGTTACCAACAACAAGGATACGCTATACGGAAAAATCCGATACGGAACTCCCGGACAACGATCCGCCAAAATCGTATTCAAGGAAGAAGGGTATGACGACAAAATCAAATACAGCCCTTTCACGATAAAGGGATTTTTTGTAGAAGGTCAATATTTTGTTTCTAGAATTTACGACATACACCCCTCGCTCTCCTATGGCATGGGCGTATTCATGGAGTTGGTGAATGAGGAAGATGCACCGCTCAGGATATATGAGTATCGCAACACTGACTATGAATGGGGTTTCTACCAGACTTTTCTTGTAAAAGAGGGTACACCGACATTCGAAATCAATCCGATAAGATTCAAGAAAGGACTCGCTGATTTTTTCAAAGATTATCCGGAACTGAGCAAAGACATACTCGACGGAAAATATCGTCGAAGGGACTTGCTCGAAATCGTCAATCGTTACAACGAGTGGATAAGAGCCTCGTGC
>JAHDCE010000600.1 GCA_020630045.1 Saprospiraceae bacterium
TATCTTGATTATCATCATCGCCTATTTCTTGGTGTTGATAGGTGTCTCCTACTTTACTGGTCGAGGCTCTAAAAACGACGACTTCTTCCTAGCCGGAAGGAAGTCCCCTTGGTATTTGGTAGCTTTCGGTATGATTGGTGCCTCCTTATCGGGAGTTACATTCATTTCCGTTCCCGGATGGGTGGAGGCGAGTCAGTTTTCTTATATGCAAATGGTATTAGGGTATCTGGCCGGATACATGTTTATCGCCGGCGTATTGATGCCTGTCTACTATAAATTGAATCTGACGTCCATTTATTCTTATTTGGAAAAACGGTTCGGGTTTTACAGTTACAAAACGGGAGCGGCCTTCTTTCTGCTGTCTCGGATCATCGGAGCTTCTTTCAGGTTGTATTTGGTTGCCATTGTCCTGCAGGAATTCGTAATGGATGATTTGGGACTTCCAATTTATGGAACCGTTGCAATTACTATCCTATTAATTTGGATATACACTTTTATGGGGGGGATTCGAACCATTGTCTGGACCGATACCTTGCAAACCGCATGTATGTTGATCGCTGTCGTATTGACATTGATATTCATCGGGCAAGAAATGGATCTTGGGATGGGCGACATGGTGGATAAAATCGCGTCTTCGGATTATTCCCAAATATTTTTCTTCTCTGATTTTGCGGGAGATGGCAAGCATTTCATCAAGCAATTTTTGGCGGGTATGTTCATCGCCATCGCCATGACCGGCTTGGATCAGGATATGATGCAGAAAAACTTGAGTTGTAAAAATATCGGGGATGCTCAGAAAAACATGTTGACTTTTAGTGTCGTCCTGGTTTTTGTAAACTTGTTATTCCTAGCCATGGGAGCCATGTTGTTCCTTTACGGAAATAGTATCGGGTTGGAAGTGGAACGTTCCGACTTGTTGTATCCGACTATTGCATTACAACATTTATCTCCGGTAGTTGGGGGTGTTTTCATCCTAGGGCTGATTGCCGCGGCATATTCCAGTGCTGATTCCGCCTTGACTTCATTGACGACTTCCTTTTGTATCGACTTTTTGGATTTTGAAAAAAAGGACAAGGAGGACCCCTCTTTGATGAGGACGCGAATGATGGTTCATATCGCATTTTCGGTTTTGTTGTTTTGTGTCATATTGATATTTTGGATTGCGAATAACGATGCTGTTATCAAGCAGATATTTGTATTTGCGACATATACCTATGGGCCATTATTGGGACTTTATTTCTTTGGATTCTTTACTCGCTTGAAGGTAAATGATCCTTTGGTAATAGTAGTTTGTATATTATCTCCGATCCTTACCGGAGTTTTGAACTGGGTATTTTTGACTTACCTCGGCTTTAATGCAGGCTTCGCATTATTGTTATTGAATGGTCTGCTTACATTCATCGGATTGTTTTTTATTTCCACTTACGAGGAGAATGCCCTTGATGAAGATGGGTATTTGATTGAGCATTTGGTGGAGGAATAAATTTTTCAAATCCTATTTCGTGATATCTGCCGTTGATTTTGGCATCTAATTTGACCTATTACATAAAAGGTTGATATTTCTGTCAAATGAATGTACTTTTGATGCTATCATTGCCAGATGGAAGAAATTTTTATTGATTTCATCACTAGCGGAGACAGAATTTCAATTATTGTACAATCACTAGACATTCTACATTTCTATAAATAAATGTCTATTACTTAACTTAACTACCCATGGCTAAAGTATTAGTCGTCGATGACGAATCCAGTATCCGACGCGCCCTTAGAGATATCCTTGAATTTGAAAAGTATGATGTAAATGAGGCCGGAGATGGCCTTGATGCCCTTTCCAAACTAAAGAAAGATAAATATGATGTCGTCATCATGGACATTAAAATGCCCAAGATGGACGGAATGGAAGCATTGGAGCGTGTACAACTCCTTGCTCCGGACACACCTACTGTCATGATTTCCGGTCACGGAGATATAGAAACGGCAGTCGAAGCGGTGAAGAAGGGAGCTTTTGATTATATCTCGAAGCCCTTGGACCTTAATCGTCTCTTGATTACTATTCGTAATGCGATGGACAAGTCCAGCTTGATTACGGAAACCAAGGTGTTGAAACGAAAAGTCCGCGCTTCCAAGACACAAGAAATCATTGGTGAATCCGCTGAAATTTCTCGGATTAAAGCGACGATTGACAGGGTGGCTCCTACCGAAGCCCGAGTCATGATTACCGGTTCTAACGGAACAGGTAAAGAATTGGTGGCTCGTTGGTTACATGAGAAAAGCGAACGCTCCAAAAAATCAATTATTGAAGTCAACTGTGCGGCGATTCCTGCCGAATTGATCGAGAGTGAGTTGTTCGGACATGAGAAGGGAGCCTTTACTTCCGCTCACAAGCAACGTATCGGAAAATTCGAACAAGCGAACGGAGGTACTTTGTTCCTGGATGAAATCGGGGATATGTCCCTTTCCGCGCAAGCGAAAGTGCTACGTGCTTTACAAGAAAATAAAATCACTCGTGTAGGTGGCGATAAAGAAATCAAAGTGGATGTACGCGTAGTAGCGGCGACCAATAAAGATTTACGCGAAGAAATCAGCAAGGGGCGTTTCAGGGAGGATTTGTATCACCGTCTAGCGGTTATTATCATCCATGTACCGCCATTGAATGAACGTCGTGAAGATATTCCTTTATTGGTAGACCACTTCATCAATCGGGTTTGTTCCGATTATGGAATGGCTCCTAAAAAGGCGACACCCAAAGCCATCTTGGCCTTGCAAAATATCAATTGGACAGGTAATATCCGTGAGTTGAGAAACGTAGTAGAGCGTCTTATCATATTAAGTGATA
>JAHDCE010000601.1 GCA_020630045.1 Saprospiraceae bacterium
TATCCGGGTTTTCTATTTGCCCCTCTTCCATATCGGTTTGGTCAACTTCAAAGGCGTTAAATATATGGCAGTATTCATTTTCACATTTGCCAAAATAAATTTCAGCATCCCAATAAGTCAATGCTCGCTCTCCTGCTTGTATTGATTTAAGCTTTTGGAGTATCCCTCCATATAAATGCATCGGATGAATGAGCATAGGGCACAACAAATGACTCAGGCCGGGGTGGTCTTTGACCGTGATTTGCTCATTTTGGAAATGGAATTCTATCATTTTATGTATGGATACTTCTTATTTAATTTTTGTTTGGAAAGAAAATTTTGGATGAGTAAAATTTAAAATCATTCAGCCTTCAAGGTCTCCCAGACGATAGCGGCATATCCTTCTATTTCTTCAAAAAACCTATTATAACCTGTTTCGCGATCTTGGGGCAAACTGGCGGAAACATAGATTTCTTGGTTGGCGATATATGTCGAATCGGTTTCTTCCCAAAGGCATTTATAGAACCCAAAGTCCCGTTTGATTTCAAAGCCCTCACTAATTTGGGAAAAATCCACTTCGGCTAGTGGTATTTCAAATTTGTGATATACCGTTCTGATTTTCTGGTGTAAAAACGGGAAGCGCCACTCCCCTTTATACAGCGTATCCGCACTGGAATAAGGAGTACTTGAATAAGGCCATTTTCTTTGATTCCGATGTGTTCTTCTTTGCCGTGGTACAAATGGTTTTTTGAAGGTAGAATCGGCGAAATATAATTCTTGTTCCAAGATTAAACTATCGCTCTCGTAATCGTTGTAATCATTCATTTGAACAAGGGAGATATCAGCTCCGAATATTGTGTAATTCGTAAAATCATGAAGCGTATAAATACCTTTTATACCAAAGAAAAAATGCCTTCCTTCAAACAAAGAATGCCTTGGCATTATTTCAATATTCCTTTCCCTAAAATCATCGGCGAACTTGCCGCTCAGTACGACTTTCCTAGACACTTTGTCTGACACTTCATCATAGATTTCTACCAGCCCTTCATTTTGAGAAGGCATGTCTATCCAATAAAATCCGTTCTTTTCAATGACCAACCCTTTTCCCAAATAAGGTACATGATATCCACCGATTCTATCGGTTTGACCGGTTATCGTCGGGTCAATCAAAATGGTATCCTGCTCCCAGATGAATTGAACGATGACATGATCGAAATTCACTAGGGATGTAATTGAATCCAATTCATATACGTATCCATTGGAACGGACTAAAACAGGATTTGCTTGTATACCCAATCGGTTCATCAGTTCGGTCATGATGAGGGTTTTGGCTTTGCAGTCTCCCCTATTTCCGGCTATACACCAATCAGGTTGATAAGCTTTATATAATCCATAAAATTGATATTGCATGGTATCTTGAACATAGTTGATGATTTCAGTCAACTGCTGTTCTTTACTCCCGATTCCTTGAGTCAAACTTTCGAATAATCGGTCCAATGCCTCATCGGATTTCTTCGAAGTTTCGAAGTAATTATTGAATTTATCAGCTACGGGTTGATAATCAGAAAAACTTGAATACATAATTGTCGGGTATTTCACTATATACGGAGGGACATCATCACTATAAGGCGGATTCATGATGCCTTCGGCAAAATATTCATATTTGTTTCCGATTTTTTGAGGCATCAATTCAGGGGCATCATTGTAGGACTGAGAAAACAGAGGTTCATCGGACAAGACACGGAAACGACAATATTCTTTATCTCTACTGAATATTAAAAAGCCTTCTTGATAATTGTAATCTTCCCTTAGCAAAGTTTCAACATAACTGAAACCATACAAATCATCTTCTTCTAATCCGTCGATAGAAAATTTGATACAATTATTGGATTCCCACAATCGCCGGGCGACGTATTCGGAAGATTGGGTTTCTTTCCAATTTATTTTTTGGGTCACATCGATTTCTATCGAATCAATGATTTTTGTAACAGCCACGATTTTTTGAATTTCATCCTTGGATGAATAACAAAGTTTGATTTCATTATTGTCGTAACGATTTGCTTCGGCTCTGAAAATTTGCTTTTCAAAGTACTCATTGGCTTCCAAATTGATTTGGACCTCCTGATATATCCGATTATTGTCGAGATATTTACTTTGATTAAAATCGGAGGTGTCTAATTGGGTATAAGAAACATCATATTCCTTGACCCATTCCGGTTTTTTGATGACGGGTAGTTCCGACTCTTTTCCGATTTTTCCTACATGATTGCGTGAGTCATCGTTTGAGGATTGGCATCCCAATAATAAAATAATGCCTAGTAGTAAAAGGGTGTAACCGGGTGTTTGCATGGTGATTGGGTATTTGGATGAATAAAGAACAAGGAGCTGATTGCCGCCCCACACGATATTCAAATTTATACTTGCCTACCCTTCTTTTCTTTTTTAATAGATGAATGATAATAAATCCGAGAAGTTTGGATCGGAACTAATTGAATAAGGTTAAAATTTTAAATTCTTCTGGGGAAGAATTTTCTGGATGAGTAAGGTAAAAAAGCGACCCACTATATGATTTCGTTCATGAAATCACATCAAATGACATAAGAGTTTATGAGCTTCATTTTTTTAGCGGTTCAAACTCAAAAGGAATTTTCATTTCGTCATTTGAAATCAAAGCATGGAGGTGTCCATCTTTTTTCCAATATTTGATTTCGGTGGGGAAACTGTTTTCGTAATTGGTACAAAGGAATTCTTCATCCCCTAATTTATTTACCCGGAATGCTACAGGCGATTCATTCGGAACCGTAACGACTACGTCCCATTCATTATCCAACTTCACCAACCTCATCGCT
>JAHDCE010000602.1 GCA_020630045.1 Saprospiraceae bacterium
ACAAAAGGGAAATACTTTTGAATATCTTTAAATGCGATATTCGCTATTTCTTCATCAGAAAATCCGGCTAATTTTTTACTCGCCTTATCCAAATAATAAGCGACTACGATTTCTTTATTATTGAATGTGGAAATGGTTTCTTGCGTACGCAATCCTTGAACTACAATAGCTCCGAGGTCTTTCAAATATTCCCCTACGGGTTGCGAATGCGTCGGTATGTCTTTTGAATATTTCCGGTCAACGGAAAAAGCGACATTCACGTTTGAAGAATAACGTTGCGTAGAGAGAAAATCACGTTGCTTGTCACTACATATTATTTGGGGTAGTTTTTGGATTAAAGACAATGCGACATCCGCCGTTGTTCCTAGGACGACCCGGTCATATTTCCCTAGGCTATCTTGATTTGAAAATAACTCGAATCGATCGTTTTTATCATCAATATGATGAATGTTCGTATTGGTGAATACACGTCCCGATTTTTCAGCGAAAGCCTTTGCGATAGTATCCATTCCATTTTTGAATGTAAAAAACTTTGCGGTCGGAGACTCCGCGAATAATATCTCTAACATCGCCGCCGAAGCTTCTTCGGTAGACCAATAATAAAAGGGCTCTGTAGTGGATCGGATAAAATATTGGTGTGACTTTTTTCCCGCCTTCCGGCGAATTCTATCCGCAATGGATTCACCGTCATATCGAGCGAGTTTGCGTACATCTACCAAACTCATTTTTTTCTTTTTGAGAATGGTTTGTAATCCGTAAAAAGCCAATCGGATTTTTTCACTCATATTGAAATAAGGAAGTCGGAACAATGCCAATTTATCCTCGAATCCATAAGTGTGATGTCGGTCGCCCAGCATCAGGTTCACATCATGGTTCATTTCGAATGACTCGTGTTCCAGTCCCAGCTCTTGTATATATTTCCGCGTAAGCGGATAAAAATTGACATGGAAGACAGCGCCCGTATTGAAATATCGCCCTTCGGTGTTTATAGAACAAGTCCTTCCGCCTACCGCTTCGTGGGATTCGAAAACAGTGGTATCGTGTCCGAGTTTACGAAGTTCATAGGCGGCGCACAATCCGGCCATCCCGGCTCCGATGATGGCGATTTTCATGCTTGTGATTTTTAAGTTACATCATCAAGGTCTCGGTGCCGAATATAGAGAATATCTTTCTATTGTTTGGGTGAATTTCTTTTTGTCCATGGTCAAATCGGCAGTGGCTTCGATCTCACCCTTTCCCGTGATGGCTTCAACAATGCCGAATTGAGGTTTGCCATCTTTGGTTTGACCGACACTGACAACAAGCACTTCTTCATCGGCAGGAACGACCGGAAAGTATTTTCCCGCTTGTTTTTCTTCTCCTTTCAAAACGATAAAACTGTTTCGGAATAATAAGAATACATCTTGTACTCCTTCTGACTTCACCAAGAGTTCTTCTTTAGGTCCGGTTTCCTTATAAAATCGGTCGATATTGCACCAACCCAATGAATAAGAACTGATTTTCAATCGTTCCATATCACGAATAGATTCGACTTCTATCCAGTAATTTTTTGTCATGCCGAGCATATAGCTCCGCTGCATTTTGATAGGCCCGCGACTTTGAGTTCGCCGACGGATATATTTTACTCCACCTGAAGCATAATTGTATTTGTTTTTCATCCGCCATTTGTTCCTTTTATTGGCGCTGCGGGTTCTCTTCTTCGCCCTTCGTAGAGATTGGCGAACTTTCCTCCGGTCCCATCCATTGTCCAAGCGCTCAGCGATCCAAGCCTCCCTTTTTTCACGGATGGCCAGCACTTCATCTTCGGGTAATTCACCCCATTCATAGTAATTGTAAACCTTGTCGGCATTCTTCGCTTGGTTTTCGTTTTCATTCAGCATCCAATCGAACATACCATCCGACCTAAGGTTTCCTCTAAAAGATTGGAATCCGCTGTTGTCACCTTCCGCAACCGGCATGGTAATCTCCACTGCTATCCCCTCTTTGAGTCGAAGTTGTTCTCCATCCATGGTCCTCGCATTGATATACACCATACCTCGGGATTCGAGGATGCGATCGCCGCTCATGGTCGACAAATCATTCAGTAGACTACTGATGGGAGTCAATACTTCCTTGGTTTCGATTTCAACGCGACCGAGGTAGGGAGTCCCGTCCAATCGCTCGAATGCTTCGGATGGAACCCGGATTTCTGTGCCCTTTTTCAATTTTAGGAAGGACTCTTGTTTTGCATACACATAGTGAGATTTGAGATCTTGTTCGATGCGCTCGGGCACATATTGAGGTTGTCCGTCTTTGAACCCGACAGCAGGTCCTTCACAAATACCTTTTTTCCGAGCTCCTTGAACATATATTCGGATGAAATTCCAGTTTTTAATGTCTTTGTGGTCGAAGTAGAGATGTTCGGTTTTCTTAAAATAAACGACTCGGTCTACCTTGACACCCAGTTCCATCAACAATTGCGAAACGAACAAAGAACGGTCTTCATTGAGGGTTTGTGAAACGGAGGGAGATAGCATCTGGTCAGGATAAGACTCGATGTATATGTCATAATCCTCATCCGGAAATGTTTGGTTGCCGAAATAGCCGGACAACATTTGTAGACTTCCTTGTGTACACTCGCTCCGACTTTCGTCAAAATAAACGGTAATGGGATCGTTGGTGTTTTGAGCGGTGGTCGCTACATACAACGACAAAAACGAAATGATTAATATCAGGTTTTTCATGACTCAATGGTTTTATGGTGCGGTTAGGGTCGTAAGTACCCGGCCATAAATAATCAGGGAATATGCTTTTCGGGTCTTTTTGCTTTA
>JAHDCE010000603.1 GCA_020630045.1 Saprospiraceae bacterium
TCAACTTTATGGAAGGGAAAAACGTGCGGGCGTATTAAGTAAACTTTGCTCGCCATGAAGTAGGAAGATAAATCACTCGCTGTTTTAACTGAATCGTTGAATAAGATGCAATGGCATTTTCTACGATAGATCGGACTTTTTCCGTTGGTGTACCCCCTTTTCAAAGAACTCTTTTGCTCTTCTGTCAATTTTTCAACCTGCTTTGCATCCCATGACACAAATTCAATATGATATATTTATTTTGCCCAAGCACTTAAGAAGAGAATCAATCTTGGATTAAAGCAATGGCCTGATGGAACTTATTTCCTTTAAGATTTTGTTTGTTAATCAGATGCATTAAATTTGCAGTTCAATTAAAGCCGGCCGCGTAGTTCAACTGGATAGAATATCAGATTTCGGCTCTGAGGGTTGGGGGTTCGAATCCTCCCGCGGTCACTCAAGCACCTTGTAGACATTAGGTTTACAAGGTGTTTTTTTCTAAAAAATCAGTTTTGTTCTTATCCAATTTGAAATCGTACCATAGGTGTCCCCTCTATAAGTTCAAGCCCAAAAGCCCCGGGACTCAATGTAAAACTATCATTGTTCATACATGATCGAATCTCCCTTTCCATTTCAGCCTTTATCCTAGAGGGAGAAAACAAACGATAAGGATTTGTCTTTCCAATCTGTGCAGCTAAAACAGTGACAGCCTCCTCTCCCTTATAGTAATCTTCGCCTGTAAATGGATTGCATATGGGATGGATGTATTCATTTGGTGTTCCTTTATTCACCTTGAGTGTGAACCCGGAATGGAGTGCTTCGGGCGACAGGTAAGCGTCTATGGTTTTCGGTACCCCATCAAAAAGAACGAAAAGAACTTCCGGGTTGAGAAAAGCCTTTCTTAAAATAGGAATTTGATGACCGGGGTCGATATCTATATCCGATCCTTCGATTCGATTCGCATGTGCATCTATATGCAAAGAAGGCCAAGAAGCCACGGCTTTCGAACGCAACATTACCCCGGTGACCGGTCGATTAAAGCTAGGGAAATGCTCATATTCTTCCCCCTTGTCATCAAGACCATGTACTTTCCCTATACTAAAGAATCCATCAAGGAACGCACGTATCCAATTCGCATCAAGATGAAAAAAACGCAAGCTTTCCTTAGGCAGGAACCCGGACTTGGGCAATAAATAATTAAAGGGGATATCCTTAAGGATTTTCCACCCCCTAATCTTCCGCATGACATCATCAGGCAACTTTGCCGATATAGGCGGTACTAAATGCAAGTGGCCATGATTCAATTCATGCTGTTCATTCATCAACACTTGTCGCTGGTTGTGCCTCCAGCGGAAAAGACTTGTAGCCACACCCTTATTTTCAATTCCTTTGAGTCGACCGAGATTCCAAGCAGCGGCATAAGTCGTGTCCAACATCCCCGTTGACTCATTAAAAATCAAGAGGTCATCGGAACAACTCACAGGGAAAGGAAATTTCTTGTCCAATTCTATACTTGCAGAAAGTGGTCCCTTGTACCAAGAGTAGGTTTTGCCGCCTGTACGAAGATGGTGGAGAAGCACGGTTCTTCCCGAAGCCAACATCTTTTGTGCTTCGGGATTCCGAACAGAACGGCCCGCAGGAAGACGTTCACGTAAGCTATCCGCATCAACGGCATCAAGTAGTCCTTCAAAAGTGCCACCCGCCATTTTCGATTGTTTGATAATCCAATCCGCCGCCTCTACATCAATGCCCTTAATTAGCTCTTCACCGTCTAAAAATTTCACAAGGGCCATCTGTCCCGCCTCTCCCTTAAATGGATATTTCACCCAAGTAGGACGTACATTTTTACTCTTCGTGAAAGCTCTTCCTTTAGTACATGAATCCGGAACATTGATGCCATAATTGGCTTTCGCTTTTCGCAAAATACCAGGAGTCAATTTGACCTTTACACTTTTCATGATGAAATCCCGAGCCTCCGAACTTACATTGGTAATTTCATGAGTATTGAGTAAATACTCACGCAACTCTTTTTCCTTCTCAAATTCTGCCCCGACCCAATCCGGTAAATGTTCCGGTAGTGTAATACTTGGAAACCGACTTTTTGCACGTTTCAATATGTTTTCGGTAACGACATATTTAAACATTGTATTAGGATTATAAAAAAACTCCCATTTGTACAAACAGACCATTCGCTGTTTATTTCCTACGATGCTCGGCTCCGTAGTTTCGGAATTATTAGCATACCGATGTTCAACTGATACTAGATAAACCGTATTTTTTTGATTCGGAGTCGGCAAACGGTTACCTAGGACATAACTCAATTCTCCACGGACATCTCCGGACTTATCCAAATTTTGTCGGGAATGGGAAAGCCATGCCAAATCTCCATATTTAGGGACGAGTCTTTTATAAAATTCATTCTCCAGCTCTATCGCATTTACCGAAAGATCCTTGTTTTGGATATCCCAATCGATATCCGAGACAATGTATCCATTATCCTGTAACTCTTTAAGCGAATAAGGCTGCATGGTTTCTTCTTCCTTGTAAACCTCTTTGACTCGCCCCGCTTCAAAATCCGAAGCATCAACCAATAAAAGGGCCAACCAAGACGCTCCGTCCGAAGTCGTCGCCGACAAATCCGGGGATCGCTCCCAAGGCAAAGTAACCCGGTTGAAAGCAATCGACGGAACAACTCCCCCATAGTCAGCATCTCCCAGACTAGGTGGATAATGTGCATGGATAAAATCACGAGGAATAGCAAACCGGGGGCCGGATACAAGCAATCGCTTTTCGACCTCCGGACTATCTTCCAATTCATTAGAATCATCCG
>JAHDCE010000017.1 GCA_020630045.1 Saprospiraceae bacterium
GTGGCCGTGGAGAAGGAAAAGTCCTTAATGATGTATTATGCCGGATTAGATGAAGGGTTGGTGAGTTTTTACTGGGAAGCCCAAGGTTTGGAGAATGTCGCTCATTTTGAATTGGAGCAAGGTATGACCGAAGATGGGGAATACGATTCTTCATGGGTCGTAGAGGTGAAGCATCAATCATTGATAGCGATCAATCAGCAAGATTATTTCGAGTTGGAAGATTTGGATCGTCCGGAGGCCGGTATGTTCTATCGATTGAAAGTCGTATTCAAAGATGGTAATGAAGAAGTTTCCGAACCGATATTTATAGAGGGGATGGAAGAAGATTTGACGCGTTAGTCTACTAGTCGGTGGTTTGTCCACCGGGCTTTTGGATGACTAACATTTTGTATTCGAAAGCTCCTATCGTATAATAATAGTCCATAATAAGGGCGCCGATGTAGATATGCATCAGCGCCTTTTTTTCTTGGTCTCCGAAAAATTTGGAGAGCAATTGAGTGAGGCGGATTCTGAACTTGGTTTTCCAAGCGGATTTTTGAGGGACGAGTTCCGTAAAATCGTAGAGTTCTCCTTGTCGTGCTCCTAGGGATTCGAAGGTTTTGATAAAGAAGTTTTCCGTGTACATGTCCTTGACTGACCAGTGTTTCATAAAGGTTTGCGAGAGGCTGTCTTTCCCCTTGCCGGGAATATAAAAATCTTCTAGGATGAGCAGTTGACCGCCGGGTCTTAGATGTGAATAAAGGTTCTCACAAACTACACGGATGTCAGCGGCGTGTTTGATGGATTCTATGGCAAGTATGGTGTCGAATTCGTCTCCTATTGGTTTTGCATAGTCATGGACTTTGAATTCATATTTTCCTTGTGATTGGTTTTGATTTGCGGCGGCGTTCGCCCGTTGCACTTCTTCTTCGCTGATACTGATGCCCAGCCCGGTGCGGTTGTGTTTTCCGCAGAGCTGGGAGAGTGAGTATCCTGTTCCGCATCCGGCGTCCAGTATGTTGGCATTTTTGGGGATAGTTATGTGTTGCTCAATCCAGTCGGTGATGTCTTTGAGGTCGGGTCGGCCGAAATCAATGGGTTTGTGTATAGGGTAATGCCCCTCGCCTTTGCGTTGGTTTTCGAATCGGAAAAGGGCGTCGTAAATATGGCTGACCGAAGATGAGGACATAAGTTACGCCTTTGAGAGAATAAAGATGAATTCGTAAGCCTTTTCGATTTGTTCGGGTGGGGATTGGATTTTTTTGTAATCTACTTTTCCTAGGGTGTCATTGAGTGAAATCCATCTTTTCCAACGTGTGGCCGGCCATTGGTCATGATGGATGTGGTCGATTTTGAATCCGGTCTTCATGAAGATGTCGCTCCACTCTTGCATGGATTTGGCTCCTTGGTGTCCTTTCTTGTTGATGATGCCTAGGGTGTTCTTAATGAACTTCCAAGATGCTCGGTCGGAATTGCGAACCATATAGCAAAATTTTGCTCCCGGTTTTGCTACCCTCAGTTGTTCGGTGAGGGCTTGTTCCAGGTGGATGATTCGTTCCAGCGATCCTAGGCAAGTGATATAGTCAAAAGAGTTGTCTGCGAAAGGTAGTTGTTCCGCGTTTGCGGCGTGTAAATCCGCTCCGGGTAGATTTTTTTTGGCGAGTTTAATCGCGACATCGGAGATGTCAATTCCACTCAATGACAAGTCATATTCGCCGGCGACTTTGAGTAACTGGCCGGGGCCGCAGGCCACATCCAATATAGCATTCCCCGGAAGGGGAGCCAGTAACTCCAGAAAAATATAATAGGCCTCCTTGGGACGTAGGTAGTTCAGCCCTCTTTTAGAGTAAGTTTGGTTGAACCAATCCGCGATGGTTTTCTGTTCGTTCATGTCCGAAAGGTAGTGAAAACAAACCTTCCGGAAGAATCGAATAAGTTCGGATTCATGAACTTGTCATCTTTGTAAAGCTATCCTTTGTTTGCTACTGTGCTAATCGCTGTATGTAAGTGATTGCTTCGTCCAACACGGGCGGGTATTCTACATATTGGTGGTTGTGGCTGTCCTTGCCCCAAATGGCGATGGTTACGACCTTTTTCTTGTTGCCGTAGGCCACTACGATACGAAGGGGAACCGGGGTCGGTTTTTCCCGTTTGCGTTTGAAACAGACTTCGGAGTCGCAGTCATACATTCGTTCCAATTGAAAAAATCCTTTGGATTCAAGAAAAGCGACGAATTCGTCCAAGTCATTTCTGGAGATGTCTTTTTTCGTCACTTTGAGCCCTTGGTTCAAACTTTTGAATTCTTTGATGAGTCTTCCGCTGGATTTGATTTGGATGTAATCCCTCATGACGGGATCGATGCCGCCATAGTAACCGCCGCCGGTCAACTCGATATTGAGATATGAGAGTTTGGTTTCTTCGAGAGCGGGAGAGTCGGATTGCTTTTTCTTTTTCCGATTTTTTCTTCGTTCTTTCCTTCTTTCCCTTCTGCTTTTTCTTTGGTCGGCATTTTCGGCGGAAGTACTGCCATCGATGTTGAGTGCGACGTCAACATCGGGTAGTTCATTGGCCGGTTTCACGAAGGGGGCGTCCTTGCTATCGACACGGATAAAATGATATTGGAAGGCTCCTTTGCTATTGGGTTGTGTGAATTCGAGTATGAGGTTGTTGTCTGTCACCTCGGCGACGAGAAATTTATTGATTTGTTTGAAGGGGTAGAATAATTCGGAGCCGTTGATGCTCCAGTTGCCCCGTGTCATTTTTCCATTGAGGAATTGCTCGTAGGAGAAATCGTATTTGAGGAAAAGGAAATAATCGTAATTGTTTTCTGCTCTATGGATGATCGTATTTGATTCCGCATGGATGGCGTAGGTGTATTTCCATTTGGTTTGCAAGAGCGCGTTTTCGTTGACATCCGGATAGGGAGACGGGTTATCGCTTTGTGCGAATAGTCCTAGGCTGATGCATGCGCAGAGCAGGAAAATGAGTGATTGAAAGCGTGAGTTCATGAGTCGTTAGTGTTAGTACATGAATAGCATTTCAATAATCGTTCCTGATTTCATTATCAGGTGTTAACAAATGACGAGAAATTAGGATTTCTGCAGCCATTTGGCCGGGTCTAGCCGCTTGTCGTTCTTCCAGACTTCGAAATGAAAGACGGTTCGTTTCGTTCGGTTGTCTTTGGCGACGTGTCCGATAATGTCTTTGGTAGACACCCAGGAACCTTCCGTAACGTAGTGGTTTTTCATTTTTGAGTAAAGGGTGAAGTACCCGTCTTTATGTTCTAGAAGTACGACATAGCCATTGTTACGGACGAAAGAAGCCATAACAACTTTTCCGGGATGAACCGGGTATACATCCACCGATCCTTCAGAAACGAGGATGTCGATTCCGTGGTTTTCGATTTTGATATTTGGGGAAGTGGGGTGTGCCATGACACCAAACCTCCTTGTGATGAAGCCGTTGACCGGCCAAGGGAGTTTCCCTTTTTTTCGGTTGAATGCGATTTTGATTTCGGGTGCTTCCGGTTTATCTGCCGCAAGGCTAAGGTCCCGGCTGGAATCACGTTTGTCGAGATAATCTTTATTGAGTGCTTTTTCAAGGGCCGAAATCAAGCTTTCCCTGTCTTTTTCCTGTTTTTTGATGGTGATTTTCAGCTTTTTCTCATTCTTTTTGAGACTACTCAATAATTTCTTTTGCTTTTTCAAGTCCCTATTCAATCCCTTCAGGGTACTCTTTTCGGTATTTAGCAACTCGCTTTTTTCCGCTTTGCGCAATTCAAGTAAAGTCATTTTTCGTTCCAGCGACTTTTGAGTCGAAACGATTAGATGGGCTTGCTTGCGACGATATTTATCATATTGCTTGAGGTATCTCCAACGTTTGTAAGCATCGTTGAAACTAGCAGAAGAAAAAATGAACAATAAATCCGATTTGAGCAATCGACGTTTGTAAGCGAGTTGAACCAATTGTGCATAGTCGGTTTTGAGTCGGGAGATATCACCGTGTAAAGATTCGATGATGATATCCGTCTTTTCTAAACTTTCGTCTGTGATGGTCAACTCCTCCCGAATAGTAGAAACGAGTTCTTCTCGGCTTTCGATTAAATCACGTAGAGCTTCATATCGCTCCATTTGCATGGTGCGGCTACGACGAATTTCTTTGAGTTTACTTTCGTCGTGTTTTATTTTTCTGGTGAGCTGGTTTCTTTTTTCTTTGAGTTGGTGGGTTGTTTGCGCTTGACCCAAAAAGGAAAAGCAAAGGCATAGGAGCATTGCTCCTATCCAAAGGCTATTTCGCTCTTTGATAATGTTTAGGTATCTCAAACCGTATGCTTTTAATCTCATTAAGTTCAATACGAGAGAAATTGAGTTCAACCTCAACCTCACTTGATTGGGGAGTGCGCATTAATACCTTACGAAGATACGGAAATATTGCCCCTGTTGTCAATGCCTTATAATCACTCTGACCGACCGTTAACTCACGATTTGTGCCTTTTTGTAATATTTCTGTCCGCGATAAGCGAAAATCGCGGCCGTCAATTGCAAATGATGAGCGCATTTCGGGCGAATCTTGGATTAGGACATAGAAAGGAGAATTGCGTTCAACTTGTGTTTTTTGATCATCTAAAATGGCGTTTCCGAGAATAATATCTTGGAGGGCTCTGAAGTCGCCAAGGTTTCCTTTTCCTGTTGAAAAATCAATTTGCTGTTTTAGATAATTGACATCCTCCGCTACATAAGATCGCTCTAGTCGATTGATCATGAAAAATGAATCGGGAGTTACGAATACACGACCGACTTCGATTCCTAACTTTTTGACACTCGCCCAAATCACACTATCCTTTTTCATTGTGATATAAGCCGTGGCCTTTAAAGTACTGCCATCTTGTTTTAGTTTGATGCTTCCTTTTCCGGCAAACCAATCCGCATCGGTGTGGTGTTTTGATAATTTTTCTTGTATGTATTCCGCTGATTTTTTCCTGAGTTCTATTGTGCCATCAGCTCCTTCTTTTACCGGTTTGCAACCGGTAATGAGTAAGTTAACCAGGATGAAACACAATACAGAATATGTGAGGATTTTGACTTTCATGATTTTGCTTTGTAATCGATTACTCAATGAACGATGCAAAATTAAAATAATTGGGAGGTGTTTGTAAATATTGAAATCATTTCAATACGTTTGTAAAAAATAGTGCAGGATAATGAAATTTTATTTTTTGTTTGAAATATTTTTCGTATTTTGTAACAAAATGTTGATTTATGATTCGATGGTTTAGAAGATATATTTTTACTGATTTCCGAACCTTACAAAAAGTAGGTTTTGAAAAATTAGATAAAGTATGTGAGAAGGTGTTTATCCTCATTGCTGAGGGTGAAGATCAATTGGATGTATCAACAATCACACAAGCACAACCCCTAGGAAAAAAAGTAAATTGGGTGCCTGTTCTCAAAGGGGCGGAAGAAGATTTGAGTGTTCGGATTTCTTTTTTGATGGGGAGTTTGCACAAACGTTTGGACAAAGGGATTGAGTTCGCGATTTTGTCGGATGACAAGGCTTTTGACTCCTTGGTTTTATTAATCAATGAAGAGGGCAGGAGTTGTATCCGTATCCGAGTAGAATCAGAAAAACTAGATGAATGGGTGGAGCAAGATGCAAATAGTGAATCCCCGAGTGGCGTTTCTTTTGTGGATAGTTGATTGAAAATATTTGGGGTTTTTTCCAATAAAATTAAAAACGGCGATGTTCCCATTGGGAGCATCGCCGTTTTATATGGCTGTTCAATTTTGAAACTTTGCTATACGGAAAAGCTTTCTCCGCATCCACAAGTACGTGATGCATTGGGATTTGAAAAATGGAATCCCTGTCCATTCAAACCGCCGGAAAACTCCAAGGTTGTATTGCAGAGATACAAAAAGCTTTTCAAATCAGTAACAACAGTTACGTCATTGTCTTCGAAGACTTGGTCGTTAGGTTGGGATTCGTTATCGAAATCCATTTTGTAGCTCAACCCTGAACAACCGCCACTTGTAACTGAAACGCGTACGAAGTAATCTTCTCCTAGGTTTTCCGTGGAGCGGATTTCAGTTATTTTATCTTTCGCGCTATCTGATACGAACAACATGGTTATTAAGTTTTAGAAAGTTGCGTTACGACTTTTATGCTACACCATTTTTTTCTTGATAGTCCTTGATGGCGGACTTGATAGCGTCTTCGGCCAAAACAGAACAGTGGATTTTTACCGGAGGTAAAGCCAATTCTTCGACGATGTCCATATTGTCGATGCTCAATGCTTCGTCAACGGTTTTTCCCTTGAGCCACTCCGTAGCCAAGGAGGAAGAAGCGATAGCCGAACCGCAACCGAAAGTTTTGAACTTAGCGTCTTTGATGACTTTGGTTTCTTCGTCCACTTCGATTTGTAGGCGCATGACGTCGCCACATTCAGGAGCACCAACCAAACCGGTACCAACATTTTTGTCTTCCTTGTTCAAAGTACCCACGTTTCGTGGATTTTTAAAGTGATCCAATACTTTATCAGAATATGCCATGATTCAAATTTTTATCAAATTGATTGTAAAATATTAGAAACTGTTTGAATTCAAAATAGTTTCTTAGTGTTCCGACCATTCAATGGATTCGAGGTCTACACCATCTTTATACATTTCCCAGATCGGGCTGAGGTCTCTCATGTGGTTGACACCTTTGGAAACCGCGTCAATCGCAAAGTCCACCTCTTCTTCCGTGGTGAATCGGCCTAAGCTGAATCGGATGGAAGAGTGAGCCAAATCGTCTCCTAATCCTAACGCTTTGAGTACGTAGCTAGGTTCCAATGAAGCGGAAGTACAAGCAGAACCGGACGAAACGGCGATATTTTGGTTAAAGGTCATCATGAGTCCTTCACCTTCTACGTGCTTGAAAGAAATATTAGTGACATGTGGCATGCGGTATTCCGTATTACCATTAATCACAGACTCTTCTAGCTGAAGAAGACCGTTTTCAAGTTTGTCTCGAAGGACACTCAAACGTTTTGCGTCTTGATCCATTTCTTCCTTCGCAATTTGTGCGGCTTTTCCGAAACCTACGATACCCGGAACATTCAATGTGCCGGAGCGCATACCTCTTTCATGTCCGCCACCGTCCAATTGCGCGGTAACTTTAACACGAGGTTTTTTACGGTTTACGAACAAGGCACCTACTCCTTTGGGGCCATACATTTTATGAGCGGTAAAAGCCGCTAAATGGATTCCAAGTTCTTTTACATCAACAGGAATTTTTCCTACCGCTTGTGTCATGTCACTCATGAGCAACACACCATGCTTCGCACAGATTTGACCGATTTCTTTCATCGGTTGGATGACGCCCGTTTCGTTGTTGGCAAACATGATAGACACCAGAATGGTGTTGTCCTTGATAGCTGCCTCCAATTCGGCGAGGTCGATCAAGCCATCACGTTTTACTTCCAAGTAAGTGACTTCACCTCCTTGCTTTTCTATTTTATGGCAAGTATCAAGAACCGCTTTGTGTTCAGTAGTACAAGTAATGATATGGTTACCTTTACGAGCATACATTTCATAAACTCCCTTGATTGCCAAGTTGTCGGACTCGGTAGCGCCCGAAGTAAAAATGATTTCCTTTGAATCCGCACCGATTAGGTTCGCGATTTGTTCACGAGCGGTATCCACCGCTTCTTCGGCAGCCCAGCCAAAAGGATGGCTTCGACTCGCCGCATTTCCCGGATGTTGGTAGAAATAAGGAACCATTGCCTCAACCACTCTAGGATCAGTAGGAGTGGTCGCATTATTGTCTAAGTAAATCAGCTTATTAGCCATTCGTTATCTTAATTTAGATTGAATCTAATTCTGTTTTGGAGTACAAAGATAACGCTTTGCCCCGGAAAATGTTCTAAAAATCCGGGATTTTCCCCTAGTCTAATGTCAAAATAAAACCATCGGTTTTATGGTGTGGGGGGACATTGATATTTCCTCTGGTGGAGAACGGGTTGGATTTTGTAACTTCGCCCTATAAATTCCTGACATGGACAAGGACAATCTTTTTAAAGAATTCAATGCTGTTTCTCCACAAGAGTGGAGGGCGAAACTGGAAAAGGATCTCAAGGGAAAACCTTTTGAGGAATTGTTGTATCGGCCTGAGCCGGGCTTGGAGTTGCAACCATATTATATGAAGGCCGATGTTGCGGGATCGAAGCGAATTTCATTTCCTTCTTCCCAACAAGGCAACACATGGTCGATCGGAGAGCGGTTCTACATTCGCCGGAAGGCGGAATTAAAAGAAGTGAACAAGGAGCTGCTGAACGCTTTGATGGGAGGCTTGGAGTTGCCGGTTTTAGCGGTTGAATTCGATTTGACTGTGGAAGATTGGTTGTTGCTGTTGGAAGAGGTAGAATTGGATTATATCGGTCTTCACATTGTTCTAGGAGCGAATGTCGATGCAGATGCTTTTTTCAAATCATTTTCGGGTTACTTTGCCAAAAAAGATAAAGACTTGTCTTCTTATTCTTTTTGTGTAGAAAGAGGAGGATATCGTTCCGCATTTCCTAGGATGAAAGGTAGCGTAGGAGTCGTGTCGGAAGGAGAATCGACAATAAACTGTTTGGCGGAAGCCATGACGGATATGGTGGATGAAATCATGAAGCGACGGTCAACGGGTTCGGATGATGAAGCATTGCTAGGAGGTGTTGCATTCAGGATGTCTGTGGATAGCCGTTACTTCTTGTCCATCGCTAAAATCCGGGCGATGAAAATATTGTGGTCAAAAGTCCGTGAAGGATTTGGTTGTCCTCCATTGTCGCCACCGATAATGGTGGAAACATCGGCGAAAGCCTATGGTGATGACCGACATACGAATATGATTCGAGCGGCGACGATGGCGATGTCCGCAGTAATCGGTGGTTGTGATACGTTGGTCATACGACCGGCCGATGGGGAAGGAGAGACGTTTACCCGCCGAATCGCTAGGAATGTCCAGCATATATTGAAGATGGAAAGTTATATGGACAAAGTCGTCGATCCGGCTGCCGGCAGTTATTATATTGAAGAAATGACGAACTTGTTGGTGGAAGGCGCTTGGGCGAAATTTTTAGAATTGGAGAAAAACAAGGGGTAATATGCCATTGCCGGAAGAAGTGAAGAAACGGTTGATCGCAGCCCGTCGCAAACGATTGTTGACGGCGGGGGAGTATGTTTCCGGTATTGAAAAAGGAGATCGATTTATATTGAGCCGTGCGATTACATTGGTAGAAAGTACCAAGGAAGAACATCGTGCATTGGCGAGGGAGATTATCTCAAAATGTCTTTCCCTTTCGGGAAATGCGTTTCGAGTGGGAATAACCGGGGTGCCCGGAGTGGGCAAAAGCACGTTTATAGAATCGTTAGGGAAACATGTCATTGCGGGTGGTTCCAAGTTGGCGGTATTGACCATTGATCCGACCAGTAATGTGACCGGAGGAAGTATCCTTGGTGATAAAACTCGGATGGAGGAATTGTCTGCTGATGAGCGGGCTTTTATCCGTCCTTCACCCGCTGGTGATTCTTTGGGCGGAGTGGCGCGCAAAACACGTGAGGTAATGATATTGTGCGAAGCGGCCGGTTTTGATACCATCTTTGTGGAAACGGTCGGTGTGGGACAATCCGAAACGGCGGTCCATTCGATGACCGATTTTTTCTTGTTGTTGTTGTTGCCGGGCGGAGGTGATGAATTGCAGGGAATCAAAAGAGGAATCGTCGAAATGGCGGATGCTATAGCGGTAAATAAAGCCGATGCTCAACCGGCTGCCGCAAAAGAAGCGAAACGTGCTTATCGCAATGCCGTCCATTTGTTTCCTGCCAAGGAGAGTGGTTGGCCGGTCCGTACTTTTTTATGTTCGGCGTTACAGCGTGAGGGTCTGGATAAGATTTGGCAGGAGTTACGAAGGTATCGTTCTCAATCCAAGGAGAACGGATATTTCGAATTGAAACGACGAACCCAAGCCTTGTATTGGTTTGAAGAAACCATTCAAGAGCGGCTTGGACATGCTTTTCGGAAGCATCCCGCCGTAGCGAACAAAATGCCTGAGTTGGCCGATGCCGTCGTTGCCGGACAAATTACGCCGTTTGAAGCGGCGGATGATTTGCTAAAGCTTTTTTTATGATTCTTCGGATAGCCTTCGATACCTTTTGCGTGCTTCGACTGCGAAGGTGCTGCCCGAATATTCGAATAGGATTTTTTCGTAGAGTTTAGTGGCTTTTTCCAGATTTTCGAAATGAGTTTCATTCATTTCGGCCAGCTTGAATATCGCGTTGTCCGCTCGGATTCCATCCGGGTACTTTTCGATTATGGTTTCTAGCATGGTCGCCGCTTTTTCGTAATCCCGTTTCTTGGTATAAATTTCAGACTTGGTATAAAGAATGTCGTCGTCTAGGGCGTGTTCAGGAAACTGGGTTCGGATGGAGTCCAATTTGACGAATGCAGGTTCGAATTTATTTTGAAAAACAAGGAGTTCCGCTTCGGAAAACATTTTCAAAGGTACTGCCGTAGTGTCCAAGGCGAGATTGTCCATGATGAAGATGGACATGTCCAAGGCGTCATTGGCGATGAGTTTTGAAGTGGAGGCCTTGAGTACGCTGAACTGGGTTTGCGCCCATTCGAAATCTCCGGCGAAGTAAGACAGGCGAGCGTTGCGGTATCGAGCTTCTTGACCGAGCAAATCGTCCTTGAAGGCTTTGTCGACTTGGGAATATAATAAAGTGGATTCCCAGATTTCGCCTTTCATCAAGTAGAAGTCCGCTAGTGTTATTTTGGAGCGGGCCAGCACTTGTGGATTGACTCTCGGGTATTCTATCATTTCCGCCAACAGACCTATGGCTTTGTCCAAATCATTGATATAAACCGCTTCTAGTTGAGCCAATTCCAAAATAATCGGAGCGGTCAGTTTAGATTTTCCGAATTCTTCCAAAAACGATTCGTAATCGGCTTCTAAGCCCTTGAGGTCTTCTTGGGTATATTCGTAGCCTTCCACCAGTTTTCTCCGTTGGCATTTCAGGGATTCTTGCTTGGCTTCGATATAAAAGGCAGAATTGCTGCCTTTGTTTTCAATGATATAATCGTATCCGTTGATGGCGGTTTCATAATCTTTGTCTTGTGCCGCCGTTCTTGCGATGTTGAAGACGCGACCTCCGTTTTCTTCCATTCGGCGATCCAATGCTTTGGCTTGGCGCATCGCTCCTTTGTAGTCTTTCCGTTGTAGGAAAACCCATCCTAGGAGTTCCGGATAAATGCCATTGTCCGGATCGTCTTGAATGGTGGTATAAAGTTGGGTTTGGAGTTCCGTGAAATCTTCTTCGGAAAAATATCGTTGGGCGATGCTTTGGATGGTCGTGATCCGGTTCGGATTCTCACCGATGTAAGCGAGGTATTGTTCAACCATTTTGGATTGTTCACCCTTACGTCTGTAGAGTTCGGCGAGATAGTACGCGAATTGATTCGGCGATCCGTTTTTTACGGTTTTCGCCCCCTTTTCATACGCTGCGATGGCGAGGTCGTATTTGGTCAGATTTTGGAACGTATTGGCTAAGTTACGGATGGCGTTGGGGTCATTTCCGATTTTGTTAATGGCCTTTTGGTAATACTCATCCGCTTTAGCTTGTTCGAATTGCCGCTCGTATAAATTTCCATAATCTACATACAAGGAATACTTGTTGGGATGTTTTTTTAATTGATCTTTTAGTATTCCTTCCGCTTTTTGATATTCCTCCAACTCAATCAAGCATCCTAGGTATCGGGAAAAATAAAAGGTATTGTTTCCGCCTTTGGATGTGTAAAGTTTTTCGTATAAACTGGCAGCCTTCTCGTATTCGCCATTATTGAAATATTCTTGTGCCAATCGGGAATTTTGCGCTGATGCTCCTATGGAGAAGAACAAAAGCAATAATGTGGGAGCTATGAGCTGGACAATTTTCATATTATAATCCTTTCTTGGAATGAGTGAGTGGTCATGACACCTGTACTACTTATGACGAAAAAAGCATAGGTAAAGTTCGTTGAAAATCCGCCAACTTTTCACTATGTCGTTGAAATGTCCTTCAAAAATCGTGCGACTTTTAAGGAATGGCCTCTTTTTAGTTGATGTCATAATCCTGCAAGACCGCCTCCATGATAGGATCCGCTTCCGGGTCGTATTTTTGTTTAAGACGATATCCATAGAGTTTGCCCAACGTATTCCAGTAAGATGCGGTGAATCCATTACGAAGTTCTTTCAATACTTTGTAGAAGGAAACATCCAATTCGCGCTCTATCATAGCGATAAGAACTTTTCCCTGGGTTTTGGTCATTTTCTTGAGTGGTTCTTCAAACTCTTGTTTCAGCTCTTTTTGTTTCGCTTTGATATACTTTTTGCGTTTTCTCTTTTTCATGCCTTCTGTTTCCTCTTCGACTTCACGATAGAGGTTGATGGCTTTAACTGCATAAGGGTACACTTTTTGGGCACTTCTCTTGAGTTTGTAATAATATTTTTTTTCTTCAAGGTTATCAAAACGGCGAACCATGGTTACCGTAGTGCCTTCCAGGTCGGCGATGATTGTGGTATCGCCATCACTGGTAATGATTGCCGTGACCATTTCTCCGTCGATTTCCATTTGTTCCTCTTTGACATCCTGTGCGTTGAGCGAAAGTGTCAAAAAGGTCAAAAGGATGATGATTGAATTTTTGAAAACTATTTCCATGTTCATAAAATAATTATTCTCTTTGCAATTTATGGGGAATTGTTAATCCAGGTGGTTAATGCCGGGTTAAAAATTAATTATAGTTAATGAATTATAGTCCGACATATAATAAAAGACGAATGCTTTCTTTTATTGTTACTATTTATAACATCACTTTAATAATAGGATGTTGTTTATGGATACAAAGTTGCGAAATCGATCCCGAGCGCAAAAAAAAAGAACGTATTCAATTGATAGAACATTTGACGAAACAGCAAACCGATTCCATTTCTATGGAGTTGGATAGTTTGTGTAAACTGAAACAAACCGAGTTGTTGGAGCCATTGGTGGATTCGTTGCTTCAGAAGAGAATTGAAGAAATCCGGAAAGGATTGGATGAAATCAAACAAGGACAATGAAAGTAAAAGTTATACCTTATCTGTTGGCGTTTTCCATCCTATTTATAGGGATGACCGCCTTTTATCAACCGGGAGCAGAATCGGCCGCTCCCTTATGGGCACAACCCGAAGATATCCGGTTGGCGGTCGAAGAACGTGTAGCCGCATTTATCCACAAGGAAAATTCGGATTGTGATCAGGTTTTATTGAAAAGGGCTACGGAAATCGTAGATAGTATTTTTAAGGAGAGCGCTCAAGAGTTAATCATGGGAGATGAACTTGACCATTTGCCTCAAAAACCAGGACGCCCGGGCCAAGCTGAATATTTGAACCCGGAAGAAGTACCTTTAATTCCATTGTTTGATAACCCCGATTCCTTGTTCGGAATACCGGAAGGAGATTCACTGGGAATAGATAGTTTGCTGAAAGATACTATGATAGAGTAATGGTGTTTGTCACGTGTACCTTTCTTATTGTTCTAGTAAGATGTTGGCTGGTTATTCGGTTTAGGACTTCTGATAAAATTCATGTTTTTTCTAGGAAAAATTTTATTTCGTCAAGTTCAAAAAAATAAATATATAAACGGTTTGTAATAGGTGGATTTCCAGAATTAATTCCTACTTTTCCGCATATCCGATAAAATGGAATAAAAGGTTAAAAACGGGTTAAGCCCCTTGTTTTATATCAACTCATTCCCAAATTGGTACGTTTTTAGACTAACAGTTAATTGAGAATCCTATTTTGAGACTAAAATTCACGTCAGGCAGATGACGGCAGACAAATATATATCAAAGACAGTCCAACCCTTGAAGTTGACCGATACCGGCCTCTTCGCCTTGGATATGATGAACGACTTCCATGTCCGGCATTTGCCAGTGGTGAAAGACTCGGTTTTATTGGGTCTTATCACGGAGCAAGACATCCTGGAATTCAATTTGGATGATACCCTTGAATCTTATCAAATTCCGTTCAGCCGACCGAGCGTCAGCCCGAACAATCACTTGTATGAGATTCTTAGGTTGATGGCAGACTTTAAATTGACGGTGGTTCCTGTAACAGATGCGGAGGACAAATATATCGGAGCCATTGCCCAAGAAGATCTGATACTCGAACTGGGTAATATGGGGTCATTTACAGTACCGGGAAGTATCATCGTTTTGGAAATGCACAGAAGAGATTACTCTTTGGCGAGAATTTCCAGTATCATCGAACAAGAGAATGTTCAAGTCATCAGTACTTTCATTACTTCGGATTTGCAATCAGACCAAGCGGAGGTGACACTGAAAGTCAATTCAAAAGATATCCGACATATTTTGGCTTCATTGGAACGGTTCGGTTATGCCGTAAAAGCGTCATTCCATGAATCCGAATTCATAGACGATGTTTTGAAAGATCGGTACGAAGCTTTGATGATGTATTTGAATGTTTAGAATTCAATACGAAATAGAAAAGGACAGCCCGCCATTTTTCACAAAAATGGCGGGCTGTTTTTATTTTCCGAAAGGAAATATCCCAATAAAATAAAGTGAAGAGAAGTCGTCGATTATTGTGGCAATGATTCTCCGTTCATGCTATATACATATGCCCAAAGGATGAAAAACATGATGAAGAATAAGACGACACTCAAGAAGATATATCCTTTTTTACCCGGTTCGTAACTTCCCATTTTGTTTGATTTTAATGATTTCGGACAAAGGTAATTTCTTTTTAGGAAAAATTAAACTTGAAATGAATTGGCCTAAAAGAATTTTGATGGTGCTACTTTGTTCTTTGACGATTTGAATTATACTTCCATTCAAATACCATCATAATCAAAATTACCGGCATAAGCGGTTTTGATATTGGGCGTAGTGAATTGGTCGGATGTAGTTCCCACTGCAATCAGTTTCCGGTCTAGGAGAATAACATGATTGAAATATTCTTTGACTTTCGTCAAATCATGATGAATGACAAGCAGAGTCCGGCCTTTATCGGCCAATTGTTGTAAGAGTTCAATGATGTTTTCTTCAGTGGCGATATCCACTCCTACGAATGGTTCATCCAACATGAATATTTCCGGTTGTTGGCAAAGGGCCCGGGCAATGAAAACCCGTTGTTGTTGCCCCCCGGACAACTCCCCGATTTGTCGTTTTCGAAAATCGGTCATTCCCACATCATCTAATGCTTGACTTACAATCTGTTTGTCCTCGGCGTTCATCCTTTGCAGCAGCCCTTTGTGTGGATAGCGTCCCATGGTCACCACATCTTCGACCGTGGCCGGAAACCTCCAATTCACTTCATCCTTTTGAGGAACATAAGCGATTTTTTTCCTGACATTCCCAATAGATTTTCCTAGGATGTTGATGGTGCCGGCATTGGGTTCTAACAACCCCAATATGGCTTTGAACAAAGTCGATTTGCCGGCTCCATTCGGGCCTAGCACACCGTATAATCCTCCTTGGACAATGTCTAAGTCGATTTGCTCCAATACGATTTTGTCGTCATAAGAAACAGACAAATTCCTGATATGGATAATGGGGGCGGACATTATCCCTTACTCATTTTTCTACCGACTACAACGAGTCCGAGCAACATGACCAACCCGATACCGGCAATGAGCCAGATATTGCTAGAACCCTCTTCTTCGACTTCCGTCAGGTTGGCTTCTCTTTCTTTGGTTAGACCGTCTACAATGGTTTGGGTATTGTATTTCAACATACCGATATAAGTACCGGCAGGCGTATCTTTTTCTCCTAGGGAATCAGCGAATAACGAACCGCCGATGACCACATTGTTGTCTTTGGCAATCTGTTTCATCAATTTTGGATTGATGGTGCTTTCAACGAATATGGCGGGTACATTGTACCGTTGAATCGCTTTTTTCAAGTTCATCATATCCGAGGCTGAAGGTTCTGCCTCAGTGGAGATACCTTGAACAGACTCCAGTTTAAGTCCGTACTTCGTTCCGAAGTATTGGAAGGCGTCATGAGAGGTGAGTAATACTCTTTGTCCTTCCGGAATAGAATTGATTTTTTCTTGGATTTTTTGATCCAATGTCTCCAAAGCTTGCTTGTAGTTTTGAAATTGATTTCAAAGGCTTCCGCTTGTTCTGGAAGCAGTCTGATGGCTGCCTTTTTGATGTTTTCCGCATATACGATACCATTCAAAGCGTTCATCCACGCATGAGGATCCGTAGCATTTTTAAAATCTTCGCTTTTGATGATTTCCGATCCTTCGGAAACCGTAATGACCTGGGCCTTCGTGCCTGCATTTTCAATCAGGTCGTCCAGCCATCCTTCAAAAGTGAGACCGTTCATCAAAACCGCATCGGCTTGTCCGATCAAACGTGCGTCACTGGGCTTGGGCTCGTATAAATGTGGGTCTCCTCCGATGGGAACGATACATTTGATTTCGATGTGTTCGCCCACTACGTTTTGGGCGATGTCTGCGATCATAGATGCGGTAGCAAGCATGACCGGTTTCTCCTCTGCTTGTATCATGGACAAGAGTACCAGGGAGAATAAACTGGTTAGAATGATATTTTTCATGAATTTCGATGATTAGTAAAACAATTCCCTTCATGGGAATTGCCTTTAGTTTTTGACAAAAATATTATTGGCGACTTTTTGAGAAATAACCGTTTCGGTTCCACTGCCCAATCGGATTTTTAAGGACTGGTCATACTCGAAATACTCCAAAACTTTAATCGTAACACCGATGGTGAGTCGATGTTGATTCAAGTATTTTAAAAAGTCGTTACTATGTTCACGGACACCGATAATGATACCTTTTTTGCCTACAGGCAAATCTACTAGTGCGATTTGTTTCCTTACGGAAAAACGGCCCTCCTTGTCAGGAATGGGATCGCCATGCGGATCGAATTTAGGATGGTCTAAAAAATCCGCTAATCGCTCTACCAAATCATCCGACTGGATGTGTTCGAGTTGTTCGGCGATGTCATGGACTTCATCCCAACTGAAACCTAATTTTTCACACAAAAAAAACTCCCAAAGCCGGTGTTTACGGATCAGTTTTCTAGCGATGACGTCACCTTGTTCAGATAGCTTGACTCCCTTGTAGGGGCGATATTCGATATATTCCCGTTTGGAAAGTCGTTTTAGCATATCCGTTACGGATGCGGCCGAGGTGTCCAACGCTCTTGCAATGCTATTGGTGTTGACGAGCTTTTCCGTTTTTTCGGAAAGCGTGAATATACATTTCAGGTAATTTTCTTCTGCTTGCGACAACATTCCGCAAAGGTAAAAAATATTTTTAAGCTTGTCTAAAAATATTGTCGTGGCAAAAAAGAAACGGGCGAATTTCGCCCGTTTCCCACAAATCAAATGTTCTACTCACTAAAACTATTTTTAACCTTTCGCTTCGTCCCTAAGAACACGGCGAAGGATTTTTCCTACATTGGTTTTTGGAAGTTCGTCCCTGAATTCAACGGCTTTTGGAACTTTATATCCTGTCAAATTTTCACGACAAAACGCAATCAATTCATCCTTTTGAAGCGAATTGTCTTTTTTAACCACGAAAATTTTTACGACTTCACCGGACTTTTCATCCGGCAATCCGAC
>JAHDCE010000604.1 GCA_020630045.1 Saprospiraceae bacterium
ATTTTCCATCTTCCATTTATCTTTTTCACCTTGATATTTTCCAGGTTAAAGGACAAACAATCTTCTCCTTGGATTTTCTTCCTTGGTTTTGTATTGCTTCTCTTTGTAGACAATTGGTAGGTAAAGGACGGATCAGGACGACCTACATAACAACTTTTGTCATAACCGTAGTGCTGAACGATTCGAAGAATTTCTTTGGCTTCATCTGCAGTAGGCGCTGAGAAGACATAATGAGTACCATCCGCTACCGTATATGTCCCTTTTTTGTTCTTAATGACTTTCAAGTTAGAAGGATTGAAACTGATACAATCTTCCTTGACATTACAATTATTTTCAACCCGTTCAAATACATCTTTTGTATAAGTAGAATTTCTGCCATCCTTGAACGTTCCGAAACTTTCAACCACGAGTTTCCCTCCTGATTTTTTAATGACCACACGCTTCCGAATGGATGATTTTTTAAAAGCTGCCATTATGGCAAGGGTATTGACCATAGGAGACTCGGCAACAGAACTTGAATACGCTTCACCATTTACAGTTCCCCAATCACATTCTCCTCCGCCACAAGCACCGAATACTTGAACCTTTACTCGTTTGCCCTGAACATCAACAACTACTCTACTTATATTACGGGTATTTGAATCCATGTTCGTCCATTCTCCAGTATAAGAAGACAAGGGTGTTCCTGCAAAAATCATTGTCGAAAAAGACATGGCAACCAATGTGAAAAACAATTTGATAGATTTCATGATACTTAATTTTTTGTTGTAAACAATTCGACTCTCGCCGTTTTCAGTCCTTTATCCGGTCAACCGGAAAAGCGTTACCAACCTCATTGTTAAAGAAATCTTATCAGTCATTTTTTAAATCCCTCTCAATAATTCCATAACTAAACCTTACCTTTGCTCGCTCTTAGCGAATCGCAAATTTTTTCTATCATGATTGCTGTCCACGATTTATCATTACAATTCGGAAAACGAGTATTATTTGATGATGTAAATGTCAAATTCACAAAAGGAAATTGCTATGGTGTAATCGGTGCGAATGGTGCCGGAAAATCCACCTTCCTCAAAATACTTTCCGGCGAAATCGACCCGACTTCCGGTAAAATCGAAATCACTCCCGGACAACGGATGGCCGTTTTGAAACAGAATCACTTCGAGTTCGATGATCATACAGTCCTACATACTGTAATGATGGGATTTCGCCGTCTATACGAAATCATGATTGAAAAAGACAATTTGTGGAACGATCCAGAGTTGAGCGAAGAAGGTGCCATGCGAGCCAGCGAACTGGAAGCCGAATTCGGAGAAATGGGTGGATATGAGGCGGAAAGCGACGCGGCCAACCTGTTGAGTAACCTAGGAATTGCCGAAGAATCCCACTACTCTTTGATGAAAGACATGACCGGTCCGGAAAAAGTTCGGGTATTATTGGCTCAAGTACTATTCGGCAATCCGGACATACTGGTTCTGGATGAGCCGACCAACGACTTGGATGCGGAAACAGTAATGTGGTTAGAAGACTTTCTTGCAGATTACAAAAATATCGTGATTGTCGTATCTCACGACCGTCACTTCCTTGATATGGTATGTACACATACCGTTGATATTGATTTCAGCAAAATCAAAGTATTCACAGGAAACTATTCTTTCTGGTATCAGTCCAGCCAATTGTTGCTTCGACAGATGCAACAAAAGAATAAAAAAGTGGAGCAAAAGCGAAAAGAGATGATGGAGTTTATCCAAAGATTCTCCGCCAATGCTTCGAAATCAAAACAAGCTACCAGTAGGAAAAAAGCCTTGGAAAAACTCAACTTGGAAGAAATGCAACCTTCCAGTAGAAAATACCCTTACATCCATTTCAAACCGGAAAGACTCCCCGGTGATCAGATTTTGGAAGTTCGGAATCTTAAAAAATCGGTCGAAGGAAAAGTACTTTTCAACAATGTATCCTTCACGATGAATAAAGGGGAAAAAATTGCCCTATATTCCAAGGACAGTTTGGCCCTCACCAGCTTTTTCGAAATCCTTTCCGGCGAAATGGAAGCAGATAGTGGAGATTTTTCTTTCGGAGTTACCATCACGCCGTCCTACCTACCCAACGAGAACAGTAAATATTTCGCAGGGATGAAGGATCTCAATTTAATAGATTGGCTCCGTCAATATTCCAAAGAAAAAGACGAGGTCTTCATAAGGGGATTTTTGGGCAGAATGTTGTTCTCAGGCGAAGAAGTAATGAAAAGCCCGGGTGTACTTTCAGGAGGAGAGAAAGTAAGGTGCATGGTTTCAAAAATGATGCTAGAGGAACCCAACTTTTTGTTATTGGACGAACCGACCAACCACTTGGACTTAGAATCCATTACGGCATTCAACACGGCTTTGACAGAATTTCCCGGTAATTTGATATTCACCTCACATGATCAACAATTCATGAACACTGCCGGTAACAGAGTGATTGAAATCACACCTAACGGTATCATCGATAAATTAATGAACTTCGATGAGTATTTGAGGGACGAGAAGGTAAAACAACAACGCGAGCAAATGTATCCGCAGATGGTTTAATACAACAAACAAACCATTCATTATCCAAAACAAAAAGGGGCGTCTTTCGACGCCCCTTTTTGTTTACCTTATATTTCATTCATTTAATACACTGTGTAATAAGTAATTTTGATTTTTGAAATTGTATTTAGTCCAAAGACAATTCCACTTCATATACCTTTTTGAATGAACGGATGACCAAGGTATAATTGCCGGAAGGCAATTCTGAAAAATCCATTTCATACAAACTATTAGCAGG
>JAHDCE010000605.1 GCA_020630045.1 Saprospiraceae bacterium
ACAAAAAGAAGCCGCTGAATTTCAGCGGCTTCTTTTTTAATTCTGAATATTTACTGAAATAATTCCTTGATGGTTACTTCGTTTTGAACCAACCCCAAAGTTGGGTTTTAGAATTGCAACATGAAAAATTAGCTTTTAGAAAAGTTAGTTACGTGCTTGGATTACTCTCTCATCTCAAATAAATCTTTTCAAAAAAACGTAACACAACCGTATATAGAGACATATATACTCGAAATGAAGTGGGATGAAATAATTATGACGACGCTATTTTGTTCTTTGGCGATTTATCAAGCACAGACATAGCCTTAGCTATGTCGAGTATTTTAAAGAAGCAAAAGGGCGAAAGAGCAAGACAGAAAATTGCAAACCACTTCATTTCGAGTATAACTTACAAAAACACATTTCATCCCAATCAAACAACTATACCATGAAACATGCATCCGCTATTCGTATCGGAAGGGAATGTCGATTCCTACAAAATAATCCCGGTGCTTTTTTTCGACAGGAAAAAATTAAAAATCAGAAAAAAGGAGACGTTTGGTTTGACCGGCCGGAGTCCCATTTAATCACCATCGCACCTACAGGAAAAGGAAAAGGGCGATCCGCTATTATTCCGACACTATTGGATTATCCCGGATCGGTAGTCGTTATCGACCCCAAGGGGGAAGCCGCTATGGTGACGGCTCGAAAAAGAAAAAAACTAGGGCAAGTCATCGTTGTAGACCCCTACGATTTGGTGAAATCCCCCGACAAGGGAGCCATCAACCCCCTAGACCTGGTAGAACCCGATGTACCCAAACACGAACTGTCCGACGTCGCCTTTCGATTGGCCCGATTGATGTACGGAGACACATTATCTTCCAAAGAACCGTTCTGGGACAATAAGGGGATTGCCTTGATTGCCGGGTTTATCAGTTATATCCTAGAAGCAAAAGACAAAGATGATCGGCATTTGGGCACACTTCGAGAGACCATGTTTTCAGAAGATGTCATTTACAATACTGCTGTAATACTGGACAAAGAAAAAGAATTGAGCGATTTTACCCGTCAAGAGCTGGCCCAGTTTTTACAAACGGCGGACTTGACCCGTAGCGGTATCTTGAGTACGGCCCAACGGCCATTGCATCTCCTAGGAGATACTAAAGTGGTAGATTCCTTACGAACGACCACTTTTGACATCGATGCATTCCAGCAGGGTGAGACGATGACCATTTACTTGGTGTTACCTCCCAATCGGTTAGAATCCCATTCCTCCCTGCTCCGTATCTGGGTAGCGACCCTTGTCGACCTTTTGCTATCTAGGGATCGGAAACCTGAAATTCCGACCCTGTTCATGATTGACGAAGCGGCTCAATTGGGAGAAATGGATGACTTTCGAGCAGCTATGACATTGGCTAGGGGGTACGGTGTGAAAGTCTGGTCATTTTGGCAAGACTTGTCTCAGCTCAAACGCTTGTACAGTAAAGACTGGCAAACCATCATCAACAATTGTGGTCTGCTCCAAGTATTCGGTGCGAACACTTGGATGATGGCCAAAGAAATATCTGATATTATCGGATTGAAAAATCCCGAACAACTCTTGTCATTAAAAGATGAATACCAACTCATCGTTCAAGATAAGGGCAAACGGTCGATCCTAGAAAAACCGGATTATCTACATGAAAAACGTTATGCGGGTCAGTTTGATCCGAATCCCTTTTATCGAATAAGGCAATAAAAAAACATCACCACTCCAAAACGATCTTACCAAAATGACCGCCGCTCGCTTGGTATCTGAACGCATCTCCCAATTCATCGAATCCGAAGGATTTGTCGATAATGGGTTTTAGGCCGTTGATATCAATGGAAGCGACCATATCTTCTTGCATTTCTCTGCTGCCGACAGCAAGACCGGTCATGCGGAGGTGCTTGAAAAACAACTTCGGAAAAGTGATTTCTCCCTTTCGGCCGTTGCCCAAAATACCAATGGAGGCGATGTGTCCGCCGATGGCGGTCGCTTCGATGGATTGTCGCATAGTGCTGCCGCCGCCGACATCCAATACATGATCCACGCCGCCTTCCGAATGTTTGAAAATGGTTTTGCCCCAGCGTTCGTCTTCCTTGTAATTGACGACGAATTCGGCACCCATTTCGGCAAGGCGTTCGGCTTTGGTTTCTGAAGAAGTGGTGGCGAATATTCGTGCTCCGGCCGCCTTCGCGATTTGTAGGGCGAAGATGGACATGCCGCCTGTTCCTTCGATCAATACCTTGTCGCCCGGTTTCATGTTGCCTTCTACAATGAGACCCCGCCAAGCGGTCAGGGCCGCACACGGAAGGGTCGCCGCCTCTGCATAAGAGTATCCTTTGGGAATTCGGGTAATCGCATTTGCCGGAAGGCGAGAAAATTCAGTCATACAGCCGTCTAGGGTTTCTCCCATGATGCCGACCGTTTTTTCTAGCGAAGGACGGCCTTCTGTCCAATAAGGGAAAAACATGGACATGACTTTGTCGCCGACCTTCCAATTTGAAACACCTTCTCCGACAGCGGTGATTTCACCGGCACCATCTGACATCGGTACTCGGCCCATCGGCACTTTAATACCGCCTACGGCTACCAAATAATCGTGGAAGTTGAGCGATGTCGCATGCCATTTGACCACGACTTCTCCTTGATTCGGAGTCGGAGTGGGACGTTCTTCTATTTTCAGGGCGTCAAGGCCGCCGGGATATACACCGATTGTTTTCATATCTCAAATTTTGGGTAAAGATAATAGATGTTATCACGAAATCTTTTGTATGAAAGACGAATCGTTATTTTGGGAA
>JAHDCE010000606.1 GCA_020630045.1 Saprospiraceae bacterium
GATTTTCAAAATAACGGTTTGGCTATACTCAATTTTTCGCGATAACATCTAATAGTCAAGGCACAAATATACTCCTATCAGGTTATTCCTCGCAAGAGGGCGACGGAAATAGGAACTCAAGTTGTCGGGAGGACTGAAGAGGAGTCAATTTGGTAATAGAAATACCTAGGAGGCGTATAGGTGCTGTATTTGACAGGTGTTCGATAGCCAATTGATTGGAAATATTTATTAATTCCGCCAAGTCCTTGACTTCATAATCAAGGGTACGGCTTCGAGTGATGACCGAAAAGTCCGAAAATTTGACTTTTAGTGTCACCGTTTTTCCATATCGATTCAATTTGACCATGCTGTTGACGACTCGCTCTGCAATATATTCCAAGTTCGATTTGATGTCTTCTAGGGAACTGATGTCCATTGTAAATGTTCGCTCCGCTCCGATGGATTTCCTTATTCGATAGGGTTTGACGGGGCGGTTGTCTTCTCCCCTGACGATATGGTAGAAATGAATGCCTGACTTACCGAACCACTGTGCCAGTTGTAGTTTGCTGTGTTGCTTAAGATCTTTTCCGGTAGTGATGCCAAGACGATGCATTTTTTTAGCGGCAACTTTTCCGATGCCGAAGAATTTTTCAATATGAAGCTTTTCTAGGAAGGGGATTACCTCTTCCGGTGGTATTAATTTTTGGCCATCGGGTTTGTTGATGTCAGAGGCGACTTTTGCGATAAATTTGTTGATGCTGATTCCTGCGGATGCGGTCAGTCCGGTTTTATCAAGGATTTCTTGTCTTATTTCTTTTGCAATCATCGAGGCTGACGGGTTATTTTTTTTATTTTCAGTGACATCTAGGAAGGCTTCATCTAGCGATAAAGGCTCGATTAAATCCGAATATTCAGAAAAAATATCTCTGATTTGCCTTGATATTTCTTTATATCGGTCAAATCGTTGTTTGACGAAAATAAGGTCAGGGCAAAGTTCTTTCGCCTTGAACCCGGGCATAGCTGAACGGACACCGAAGGCACGGGCCTCATAACTAGCAGCGGCGATTACGCCACGTCTTCCTCCGCCTCCGACTACAATCGGACGACCCCTGAGTTCAGGGTGGTCTAATTGCTCTACAGAAGCGAAAAAGGCATCCATGTCAATATGGATGATTTTACGATATGGTGGTGGTGGAATTATTCCGATTTAGAATGTTTCATAGACGAAGATACGGGTAATTTGTGTGGTATCACAATGGGTCTTCCGACCTTTTTTATACCACGCTTCTTAATCAATACATCTTCGTTGACAACAATCTCTTCCAGTGAAGAGGGGAGGAATATGAATTCCAGTTCTAGAGGAATGGTTTGATGTCCGGAGTCCGATTGTGTCCTACAATCCAAGTACTCCATATTGGAGAGGTTGCCTTTTTTACAGACATCCGCTATCGCTTGATATGGATTTCCGGTAGATTGGATATACAAGCGTTTTAGTTGAGGCAAATGACTGTCTAGGAATGATTTGTCCGGTTGGAAGGGCAATCGGAGTTCAGATAAATTCGGCATTTTGGCAATTAATTTTTTGCCGAATAATTGAGGATGTTCATTGTGGTCTATCCTTACCGGATGTCGGTCTCCCGGAAAGGTCCGGATGATTTCAAACGTATGTAAGTTTGGGAAAACAATTGATGGATCCTTTAGTAGTGGAGATAAATCGTAATAACGAAATCCTTCTTCGGTTTTGTCAGGACCTGTGATTTCTATATGACCGATTGAAACGGCGAATTCTGAGGTGTTAATCAAATCAAGGCACAAATGTAAAAAAACCACTTCGTCAGGAAGTGCATAGATGTATATATGAATAAGGTTGTCCTCTTCCCAAGCTGTGACGTCGCTTTTGAAGGCCGGGTTATCATCTAATCGATCCAATGCCTCGACAAGCCTTTGTTTTGTCGGCGGTGTGAATGCGGTTTTCGGGGTGTCGATGGTGAAAAGCTTATCCATGACTATGACGTTTGTGTTAGTTTGATTAGACCTTATTGGAAATGGGTTGACACCAAGATCTTATCCCCATGTAATCAAATGTAAAAAGTAAATCCTTCATTGCCAAATTTTGTGACATCGTTTTTTGAGGTTTGTTGTGATTTTTTTTGTTGTTTACATAGTGGATTTCATCATTTGTTTTTTTGAAACGTCACAAGGTTGTGTGCTTGGTTGTAAACTACTACAATAATAAAGCCGGGACGCATGCGCCCCGGCTTATATTTCCTCAACGAAGAGGTATTGTCAAGAAAGTAATATTCTTGAATAGGATTTCTCCTAATTAGTATTTAATGTCAAGGACATAGTGGTCGTCATTGTCAGTAGTCGTTTCAACGATGTTGGAAACTACGAACAAGTAGTAACGGCCTGTAGTAGTGCTGTATGCAGCAAATACATCACCTATATTTACGACTGGACTAGGACTTGCGTTCAAACCATTGGTGAAAGCGGAAACCACTTCTTCCTTGTACTGTACATTGTTGAAGTTAGTCGGCCATTCAGGATGTGATGTGTCTACAAGACGAAGTGTACATCCGTTCGCTGCTACACCTCTGATCATTTTCAACCAAGTTTGGTCACCGGAAGATACGTTACCCATATCTCTGATTTCAGCGGAAGCGTCAGCGGAACCTGTTCCGTCACCGGTGTCCAAATCCATTCCTCCGGTACCGGCAGGGCCGAACTGATTGAAGAGCAATTTACCCGTAAGGGGAGTTGACAATTCAAGAGGAGTACCTGTATTTACAGTTACATTAATAGAGGTGGAAACCATATCACCA
>JAHDCE010000607.1 GCA_020630045.1 Saprospiraceae bacterium
TTTATTGTAAATTCAATTGCCAAGAAACTCCAAATTGATCTTCGACGAATCCGAATTTTTGACTGAACCCATAATTGCCTAAGGGCATCATGATTTTCCGTTTTCAGATAACTTTGTGAATAGCAATTCTAGTTCGTTTTCGTTTTTACATTCTACATAGTTGGAGACTGCCGGTGTAAAATCCCAATCATGTATCGGTGGGCTATCGCTACACATAAACAGTTTTTTATTTAAGGAAAATGTGGCGTGCATTATTGTTCCTTCTTTTCCTGCTCCTTCCTTTCCCCAACGTTTTATGTTGATGATTTTGGAATTGTCAAAAAGCTCGATATAAAAATTCATTGCTTATTCCGCATCTTCTTTTTGAAATGTCAAAAACGTAGCGATTTGTCCTTTTATATTATCCGGATATTCTTTATCCGAATTTTTTTGGTCGGGTTTTAAACCATTGTTTTGTTTGACTTCAGAACAACTCAAAGTCAAGCAAATAAAAAATAGTATCGATGTGATTTTATTCATGTGCTTTAGCTTTATTTTCTTTTACTATGCCACGACCCTTAACTTCACTTCGAGTATAAATCGCTTTGATAATCCAATAAATCTTTTTTCAACAAGAAGCCGCCTCGGGATACCACATATGCAAAGTTGTTCATCGCATTGTACAATATTTGTAAATGGTCTTCTATATAGTTCTCACTTGAAGCGTACGTCCAATTTTTAGAAAGGTACAACTCGAAATTATTCCTGATGTCTTCCGTTATCTCGGATTGGTACAATTCGTTCTCGAGCAATTCTCCGATTTCTTTTTTTAATTTAATTTCCAAGGGTTCTATTTTGACAAAATTATTGACTATTTCGTCATATGGAGTGGTGTAATGGATGAACTGGAGATCCATAGACAGCTGGCTATAAAGTTCATATTTACTTTTAAATTCATTTTCGAATTCGAATAGTTGCATATATTTTTTATCTAATGAATTGACAGTCGATTTTTTTTCAAGGTGTTTAAAAAACATGAAAATATTGACATCATTCTGTTTGATTTTCCGATTGAACCCGTCCAATTCCTTTTCGAGATTTTCAATTAAGGAATGACATTCTTTCCTGCTGTATTTTTTTCCATCGTAGTCAAAAGTCTTGATGTCTATTTGGCGGCTTGATATTTGTTTTAAGATTTCAAGGTCGTTTTCAATTGAGATAGCGGTATATACCAAGTCGATATTTTTTTGTGAATACAAATCTTCCAATTTCAGTTCGTCGGAGCCACTTTCAATCTTTTCGATTTCAAAGGGTATTGGATTTCTGTCATCATAATAAGAGTCGTATATTTTCGCAAAAGTATTTTTTACAAAATGCTCTTCATAATCTATTTTAAAATTGCTGAATGAAAGCGATTTCGGTGCTTCCTTATATACGATACCGCTGAATAATTTCCGGGTTAATTCCTTTTGTGTCTTTTCAATATTCTTAAATATCCCACTCGCCGGTGAATGATTGTGGCCTTGGGGCGCAAGGTTTAATCCATCCAACCTTTCCACCCGATCTTCCGTACTGGGATGAGATGCCCATTGGTTCTTAATCACTAACTTGGATTTGTTGAATTTATTCAACTCGTCAACTGTAACCTGAGGTAAATTATTCTCAATCCGAATTCGCTGGTCGGCTGCCAAATGATTCATCACGAATGCATGGTCTTTAAAAATATTTTCACTCTTATAGTTTTCCGAAATTTTCGTCTCATAAAAAGACATCACCGATTCGAAGGAATGAATCGCCAGTTGCATTCTCAAAAGTGATGTTTTCAAAGGTTCGCTTCCTGCTACATGCGCCGCGATCTCGTCCGCGTGGAATTCCATTTCCCTAGACAGTCCGAGGTAACTTTTGTTCACCACCGAATACATTTTCCCAAGTACCCATTGGATGGCATGAATGATCCTGATGGCCAACATGACGAAAATCGCGATAAAACCGCTTACATTCGCCCAACCCTGAATCAGTTTGTCAAAGCCTTCATTGTCATTCAGCATATTGAATATGATATGATTCACATTGTAGACGTAACTGCCCACTTTCATAGTCCGTTGGGAAAAATGTCCGAATTCATGAGCCAAGATAGACTTGAGTTCGTCCTGAGACACACTGTTGACGAGGCCGAGTCCTACTTGCAAATTTTTTCTGATGGGCAAAAACATACTCCAAAAACTCGAGTCGTAAAAAACGGATGCGTTCACCTCAGCGGAGAGGTACACTTTCTTAGGGAAATCGGTCTCGACTTGTCGGACGATATCGTCTATCATGCCGAACAACTCCGGCTCATCGTTCCTTTTGATTTCCATTAAATGGGAACGGTCCACCTTGTGATAACTGAAAATGAATTTGAATAGGAATATCAATACCAATACCCCCAGGCTGCCCAATCCCAGACCGACTATTATAAATATAAATGAAGGGCGGAAGATGATGACTAGAAAGGCTCCGTACAGGCAAAGAGCCGTCAACGCAATCGCAAATGCGATCAATGCCAAATACGTCAAGACAAACAATACGATGGAAAATATCGCTTTGGAAGTTTGTGCTTTGAATTCCTGTGTTAATTGTATTTCCGAAATCATTTTTTTAAATAGTTAGGGGAAAGCCATCGCGATATGACTTTGTTGTAATAGAGGCTGTTTGAGTATAACGATTCGTCTTCATAAAAAAAATCGTGATAACATCTATTTAAGTACCCGGCCATAAGTAATTAGGGAATATGCTTTTCGGGTATTTTTGCTTT
>JAHDCE010000018.1 GCA_020630045.1 Saprospiraceae bacterium
AAAAAAAATACGATTTTGCTCCACTTCATATTCATATTCATATTCATATTCATATATTATGTCAATAAAAAATTGAATTTTATTATCTCCTATACTAAAGAGAAGTGTTTCAATATTTGGGACTATTTACAGGAAAAAAATTCGTACAACTTAATTTAAATAAAGGCCTCCTCATCCAACCAGCAAGGGTTGAATGAGGAAGTCAATCGCATGCTAAAGAAAATTTGTATCAGAGCAATTCCAAGGAGGTCAACAACAAGCAACGCCGTCCTCTCCATTTATATCAAAAGGCATATTGCCACCACAACCTTCGTAAATTCCATAGTGAGTGTCCCAAGTTCCGTAGCATTCGAAATGCTTACCGAATCGGGTGGCGTGAACCATCAGGTATGAATTACCGCATACAGGCATGATTTTCCCTTTCGGGAAATAGTGATGGTCGTCGAGATCGAATCCATCAGGTTTTCCTTCTATCGTTCCTAAGTATTTGACGGCCTGTCCATAATCTTCACAATCCTCTTCGAGACGATCGATTTTGAACAGTCGATAAGTCACTGAAAAGAAACTGATGTCACCGACTTTTCGCTCCACCTCTTCGTTCTCGATAGAGATGGCTTGATTGGATACCGTCCTAGGGTCGGTGAAACCGGCTTTACGTGCCATTTTCAAAAAGTCGTTCCAATATAAAGCGCCGCTTAGGCATTCTCCCCAAAGCACCGGATCTTTTTGTAATGACGTAGGAATACGACGATCGCTATATACATCACTGAAATACATTTCTCCTCCGGGTTTGAGTAATTTAAAAGCATCATTCAAAACCTTTTGCTTATCCACTGCAAGGTTCACCACACAATTCGAAATAATCAAATCAAAAGTGCCCGGTTCTAAATCCAGCTCATCGAGCCGTTCTATATTGCCTTTGAGGAAACGGACATTGGCGGTTTTGTATCCGAATTTTTCCGTATGGTAATCGATGTGTTTATTGGCGACAGCCAACTGCTCGTCCGTCATGTCAACACCGACTACAAATCCGTTTTCTCCGACTAATTTGGAGGCGATAAAACAATCGCGACCGCTTCCGCTACCCAAATCTAGAATACGCAACCCTTCTAATTCATATGGTATTGTCAAACCGCAACCGTAATATTTTTCCTGTACTTCATCATGCACCAAATCCAGTGCGTCTTTGATGTGAGGGGGAGGTGGAGCCAGGGTACAACAAGCGTTCGTTTGCAAATCGTCGGTTGACTTCACTCTTTCACTATAGTATTCTTGTACTTCTTTGTGTTTTATTTCCATTTTTAATCGCATTTTCATAAGAAAATAAAACACAATATAAGCGGCGATAAGATGGAAAACTGTCCCAAGGCGGATAGTTCGTTAAATTCATACTTCAATACATCCAATTGAAATCAATCATCCAGTAAAAAGGTTTTCGCACTTCCCAATACATCACCCTCCACACGGATATCCGGCATTACGGTGCGGACTTCATCGGCATCACCGCTGGCTCCGATATCATAGGCGACAGCAATTTTATACCGCAGTCCGCTCCTAGGAGCGACACGCTCTATTTGTTCACCAAAATCATTGGTCAGTTCACCCGTAGGTTGCCCGATTAATGTTGTCAATTTGAATTCTTTAACGGCATCGGCCAACATATTGGCACTGGAAAATGTTTTCGGCCCGATTAGCATACAACTCTTTCCTTCAAAGAAGTATTCGGGCTTTTGGGGCTTGGTTTTCTTGCAACTTTTCTTTTTTAAAATACTTCCATCAGGTCGGCTTCTATACTCTTTGATAAAATCGGAACCGAATGCTTGGATATAGAGTGAATCGTTCATTTCTTCTTTCATATCCCGACTCACTTTCCAATATCTTCCGGTCATTTGGCGGTACTTCCTTTTCGTGATATATGGTAATAACAAATCATTCAATGATGAATTACCACCACTATTATTTCTAATATCAATAATGAGTTTATCAATATTTTTCTCTTGTATTTCGCGAAATGTTTTTTTCAAAAAAACACGAAAGGCTTCGTAGTTTTCGCATTTTTCATAGTTGATATAAGCGATATTTCTTTCTAGTATTTTAAATGAATAATTACTGGCTTCTTCATCGGACAATCGGCCAATCAAATCTTGAATATTGATGGACACATCATATGAAATAGTCCGCCCATCAAATAAGACCAATTCGTAGGGAGGCTGAACGCCTTCCATCACCAAATACAAAGGAAAAAATATAGAGCCGGACATTTCATTTCTAAAATGGGATTCCCCGGCAATGCGGCTCATGGATTCACAGTATAATTCGGATGCACTCATTTGATTAATCGAAAGGATCTTATCGCCTTTATTTAATTCTTTTCCATCCCCTTTAAGCAGTACCAAATCGCCTCCAATTAACTGGGTTTCTAATGAAAAATATTTTGCGGGAATCAGATATGGGAGTAAGTTGTCGGAAAACCAATCCAAGCCTGTATGGGCATCATTAAACAGGGTGAGTACCCTAGCACATGACATCCCGAACTCAGGAATAGAAATGGAATCTTTTTCACTCCATTGATTGAATAATTCAATCTTCTTTCGAAGAAATTCTTCTTTTTTAATATGTAAATAAGGGTTATAATGAACCTCTTCAATTTTTTGAATCATTTCTTCTAGATCAGCCTTCGCGTCCGCCACTGAAATATCCATTACGGATTGTCCATTTCCCCGGAAGGGGAATAATAAAATAACTAATAGAAAAAGACGGTACAAGAAGGATAAATTCAATTCGACTCCAATCATTTTGATACAATTTGCTTTCAGGAGTGTAATTTATCAAAAATCGCGCATGATTACACTCTTGTCCATCGTAACATTTTGGGATAAGGCAATATTCTCCCTTCCATTAATTCATCTTCATATGCGACCATTCCCATCCATTGTAATAGCGGAAGTCCCATATAATTACCAGAATCATATTGTTCTACCAACCAGTCCGCATCCCCATTATATCCGTCTTTATGAAAGATATGACTTAATGGGATATTCAAATAAATAGCGGCGGCGACCGACCAAGCAATCACCCCCATTTCAAATGTATGCTCCTCTCCTAGCGACTCTGCGATATTGCCATTCGCTTTTGAACGAAGGGATTCGGGAAGGCAAGCGAGATGTCCCGCTTCGTGAAGGATATCACCGATGCATAATAAGTTTTTTAAGTTAATAACTAACCGACCATTCACAATCTTTATTCCTTTCAAAAAGGAATCCGCACTTTCATCAATCAAACTATATCCTATTCCTATCTCATTAAGAAAATAAAAGATTTCACCTATTTCATTTGCCTGCGGCCCTAGACTCCCGCAACATCTCAATACATTCAATTATTTTTTCGTGAAATTAAAGCCCGGATTTTCCGAAACTTGATATTGGATACAATATGATTTCAATTCCTTGTTTTTCGAATTATTCCATTGGTCTAGAATCAATGGCGTAGTCAGTCCCGATTCCCAAGGATATAAAAAATGATTTTCAAAAATATGGATGGTAGTTTGGAGAATCAGTTGTGTGTAATCAGCATTTCCTTTCTCGAATGAAAAGGGAAAAACAGGAAAGGAATCACCTCTGGAAACAGCATCCGCCATTTGTCTGTTCCAAGCCAGAGCAGTTCCCTTAATATTTGAATAAGATGGTAAATCTTTTTCTACGTTTTGACCTTGCAATTGTTTAAACCGTTTGGCAGGATTAAAAAGGGCTACTTCAACTTTAACTTCTTGAGGTAAGAAAAAACCTTCGGGATGTAAAAACCGGGATAAATGGCTCGTGATTGAAACCTGCTGCTCCCTAACAAGAGCATGTTGCATCGTTTCACTCAATAAAATATGAAAAAAGGTGGAATCGTCCGGTTTAAATTGAACGGCATTGCAACGTACAAACCTTTCAACCCTGTCCTCCAATCCCAATGATTGGATAGTATGTTTCAAGGTTTGAAATGTTTCTTCATTAATTTCTAACAAAGTCCATTTCACGTCTTCTCCTGAAAATTCAAACATGGAAGGCAACGCCAATGTCGCAAATGGCCCCGTGCCCGCATAGATAATACGAATGGTTTGACCGGGGAATTTTGACCTCGCTTTTTTAATCGCTTGGTTCACGCCTTGAACGAATTTAAATGTTCTTATATAATCCTTTACACACTGAGCGGCCATCAAGGTACCGATAGCTACACCGGTTGAAGTTTTTACCGGATTTTCAATATGCATGTCGGACTCCATCCCTCCAGACAGGGCTTCCAATTCTTGAAAAAAGCGGGTTGCCACTTCAAGTTTTTCCACTTCCGTTTCAAAATCTTTGAAGAAACAACCCGCCATATTTCTGATTTGACTTGTAGAGGAGGTCTCGAATATTTCCATAGGTCACAAATTGGATGAAAGCTGTATTGTCAAATCAGGCAAAATGGGTAATTCTCTCTCCTTTTTCCCTTTTTAAGGTGATGGTATTACCTATTTTATTTTTGTAAATCGTATAATATTTTCCGCTAGTGTCTTTGTCCCTTTTTATGATTTGGCGTGGTTCTAAAAACGCTTTAAAAACCTTTCTATGACCATTTCCCTCCGAATGGTGTTTCATTTCGTTGAACAACTCGTTGACATGGTCTTTTTCCGCTTGGGAAAACTCCTCGGGAAACACAATTTGATCCGATTGAAAAATAGCTGAAAATGCAGTCCCCCCAAACATGGAGACCCCTCCCATAAATACACTTGAATTGAATATAAAATCGCGACGTTCCATATTTAATTTTTTAGCTTCTGGACGGAAAAACTCCCTCCAACGCAATACAAATATTGACCGTCAGATAAGGTTGCATGTTATAGACCGGAATATTAGCTCCCGTATTTCCGATAGAAGCGCTTGACATCGCCACTAAATTGGAAGTAGTATTCGTATGAAAATCATTATCGAAAAAGCCGGCATCTGCCAATACATTCCCTGCGGGTGTCTTCACGGTTCCCGCCGGATCCCCCGAAGCCATTAAGGAATGTGAGTGAGCGGGGAGATTAGTTACATTCAATGTCACTTCTTCTTGTCCGGAACGAGACCCGATTGCGTAGCTCGACAATCCTGGTCCGGCACCGTCGTTAATCATCACCCGCCCGCGTAAATCGGGTAAAGCGAAGGTTGTCCGACCATCTCCTCCATACATTGTCCCCAGTAAGGAGAACAGTGCGGAATAATTAGAAATCGGTAATAATTGTCCATTGCATTCGGCCCATCCCCTTGGCGGAAAATTGAACCCGAACGCTTGTATTTGACCTAAAAACGGTTCCATATCTATGATAGTTTTTTGTTGTCATCGACAACGGATGAATAATTTGTTTTCGAAAGGAATAATCGCTTTCAAATGTAGTCGTTCGTTGGGCATGACAAAAAACTCTTTCAAGTTTTCGGTATGTCCTTCATTAATGCCATCCAGGTTTTCTATTTTATTGGAATGACAAACCACTTTCTTAAGTGAATGTATATTTTGTATTGGAATAATAGACTGAATAGAATTATTATGGATATACAGTTCTTCCAAATTCCTCATACGCTCTATACCTTCTAAACTTTGTATTTGATTATCATGTAAAAACAATGATTTCATTCGGGTTAAATTCGCCAGTTCATCCACTTGTTTGATATTGTGATAAGTGACGATCAGAATTTCTAATTGCTTAAGTTCCGCAACTCCTGACAAATCTTCTAATTCAAAATTAATATTGGGATGTGCTCCCCTAGGGCCTACAATACGAAGCACCGCTAAATTCAATATTCCCTCCAATTGGTTATCACTGGGTAGAGTCAATACTCCCGTTTGTTCCAATACAACTTCTGAAAACACCTGTTTCCATTTAGGACTCAAATGATTCCACCACTCTCTTTTTGATTCAATGGTATTCAAATAAATTTATTTTATTCTTTGACAATCCTAATCGTTTCCATCTCATCCTCGACATTGATGGACAGAAAATAAACCCCAGAAGATAATTTCGAAAGTGAAATAGAGTTCCTACCTTCCGACAATTGGATTTCCATTATTGACTTACCTGTGACATCCCTAACAAAAGCAAGGGAACTCTCGCTCTCGTGTAATATGATTTGCAATTCATCCTGTATGGGGTTCGGAAAAACGGAAACCATTTCTTTTTCTCCTTGCACAACGATAATATTGGAATAAGAAACCGTGCCATCGAAGTCCGCTTGACGCAATCGGTAATAGATTTTACCTCGTTCGGCCTCGGTATCCGTATATGAATAATCATGGGTTTCCGCCGAGGTTCCACTCCCTTTTAAGAAATCGATTTGTTCGAACGTTCGACCATCATGGCTTTTTTCAATGTAGAAGCCTTCATTATTGGTTTCGGATGCGGTCTGCCAGAATAAACTAACGCTTTGGTCTTTATTGCGCCTACCTTTAAAATAAGTCCATTCTACAGGAAATGTCCCTGCCCCGGACATTCGAAATGGATCTCCTCCCGTACATGGTATCGCCCCTGTTAAAGGCCAACTACCGGCATCAGTATCGGGAGGCAGATCGGTATCATCCGTATTGATGAATATGGGCTGTCCCCCGAACATTAAAAACCATGCAGGAGTAGCGTTATCCCAAAACAAGTCCACAGGGACGCCGGGCGTGGACAATACAGAGCCTACACCGGAATAAGAGGGTTTATCATTAATAATTGGCCCCGGATTCAGAACAATAGGAGCGTCGAAACATGCACCTTCAACAATTACAGTTTGGCTCTGTAATGTTGAAATTAGGCATAGGAATAGCGTGATGAGTAATACGTACTTCATTGATTGATTCTCGTTTGGTTAAAATGGGTTAAGTAAATGTTCAGTAAAAAAAATATCAAAATCTCATATTGGAATAATTAACGTGACATTGATTTACTTCACCTAAACAAACACAACCAATAGAAAACAAAACTTATTTCAATACAAAAAACCAAGCCCTTTCAAAAAGAAAAAAAACAAAACACAAAAAACAAACACAAAACACTAAAAAACAAACAAATACACAATACAGAAAAAAACTACGCACTACTCCTATTTCAAAAAAAACATAACAATTACGTAACATTATTCACCTTCTATGTTAAACTATTATGTCACACTCGCTTTCAACAAACTTCACATTAGTGACATCAAGAATTAACAAAACAACTCAAAAAGTAAATACTTTTCATCTTGAATTCACGCATATAGTATAAAATCAATTAAAATCATAAAGAAAGAGCATCGCATTTAAAGATTGTTATTGACGAAATGACATGAGGCAATCCAATAATTTTTCATCTCAAATAAACCCAAGTATAACCAAGTTGCTATTTTTGCACCTGTGCTTTTTTCATTTACACACCCTTTTACACCATTATTAGAGCATACAAGTCCTTAATCCAAATCTATCACTATATGAGAATAGCAATTTTAGGCGCGGGCGTAACCGGATTGACCGCAGCAAGCATATTGACCCAAGAAGGAGTCCACGTAGAAGTCTTTGAGGCTCAATCTCAAATAGGGGGAATCGCCAAGTCCTTTGACTTATGGGGTGCAAAAGTAGAATTCGGCCCGAAGTTTTTTGATCTAACATATTTTCCTGAAATCATACACGAGTTAGAGGGATTATTATCTTCCGATGAATATATACGATACGAAAGAAATACTCAAATTTACTCTGACGGAATTCTATCCGCATATCCGCCTCGTCCTTTAAATCTTATTCGGCAATTAGGCCCCTCGGGTAGCATCAAAGCAGGAATCGACTTGATAAAACATCGTCTGTTTTCCAAAGAAAATCCGGAAAAAAATGTAAGTGCTTATGTTAGTTCCAAAATTGGAGGATATTTATTTGAAAAATATTTCCGCTCTTATTCTGAAAAAATATGGGGTTGCCCATGTGAAGAAATCAATAGTCACTACGCTAAACTACTAATCGGATTCAATGATTCTTATTTCAACAAGATTAAACAAGTTTTTTCTTCCCAAAAGGGCAAAGGCACTACTTCCTATTTTTTCCCTGATGCAGGAATGGGGGTAATTTGGGATCGATTGGGCGAACGAATAACAACGAACGGAGGGATTTTTCATCTAGGTATTCCCTTAAAGAAAATCGTTTACGATGATTCGGGAATCACCATCAACCCTGGTTCGCCGGAAGGCGGGAAGTTCGACCAAATCATCTCTACCATTCCGAATATTTTCTTGTTAAAAGCCCTAGGGATGACCGGAGCGGAATTAAAACGACATTTCGCCGGACAGCGATTCCGGAATCTAATCTTGGCATATTTCAAAGCCGAAGTCGGAAATGCAATGCCTCAACATTGTCTCTATTTATATGACAAAACCATCAAGGGGGTTCGTTTATCCAATTTCACTAACTTCACGAAGACTAAAAAAACAAGTGACGGTAAAGACATACTTGTCATGGAATACTGGCTGGATGATAACGATGAACTTTGGACCTCCTCTTCAGAGGAAATCATTGTCCGACAATTGAAACAAGACTTGAACCATATCGCTGGATTGAAAGAAATAAAACCTGAGGCCTTTCATTTTCATTCGATAAAAAACGCCTACCCGATTCCTGACATCAAATACCTCGACCGACTGGCTCATATAGAAGCATTGGTTAACGATATCCCACATATTAAAACAGTTGGTAGAAACAGTTCTAATGCTTTCAACTTCGGAATGGATACCGCTATGGCATCCGGAATACAAGTCGCCCAAGAAATATTACAAAAGGATTATAGTCGAGCTTAAGGGGCGTGGCAAAAATGGAACGGAAGAAGTTTGATAAATTCATTTTATTATTTCTTGGCACTTAATAGACCCCTTAAACGTAGCTAAGGCTATGCTTTGCGGCGAATGCCTCGTTGATTCCCAAAATAACGATTCGTCTTTTATACAAAAAATTTCGTGATAACATCTAATTTCGATTAAAATGATTTTTCTTTAATTTAGGCTCTATTCCACACTAATGTGGCAAGCCGATTATTGAAATAGCTGTTTCAAGCAAAACAAAAACAATAATTCACCACCTCCATACATTGCAATATTGAAATAAATACCGGCGATTCAACAATCTGAATCGCCGGTTAGACTAATATCGAATTGGTTTATCAAGCCGGTACTTTATCCGACCTTTTCTCGATACATTTTTTATACATCAAATCGATCCAGGTTCATCACCTTATCCCAAGTAGCCACAAAATCTTTGACAAACTTAGATTCGCCGTCTCCACAGCCATAGACCTCAGCGACAGCTCTCAATTCGGTATTCGATCCGAAAACCAAATCTACACGAGTTCCTGTCCATTTGACTGCACCGGTAGTACGATCTCGCCCTTCAAAAGCATCCGCTTTTTCAGAGGTCGAAACCCAAGCCGTTCCCATATCCAGTAGATTTACAAAATAATCATTGGTCAATACACCGGGACGATTAGTGAAAACACCGTGTGATGAACCATCATAATTGGCATTCAACACCCTCAAACCTCCTACGAGGACAGTCATTTCAGGAGCTGTCAATGTCAACAATTGAGCTTTGTCAATCAACATTTCTTCAGCCGATACTCCGTAACTTCCTTTTAGATAATTGCGGAAACCGTCTCCCTTGGGTTCAAGCACAGAGAATGACTCGACATCAGTTTGCTCTTGTGTAGCATCCGTTCTTCCGGGAGTGAATGGAACCGTTACATCATGACCGGCATCCTTAGCCGCTTTTTCAATAGCGGCACAACCACCTAATACGATCAAATCCGCCAAAGAAACTCCTTTTCCGTCCGAACGACCTTGATTGAAATCTCCTTGGATTTTTTCCAAGGCATCCAATACTTTGGTCAAGCGGGTCGGGTTGTTCGCTTCCCAATATTTTTGGGGCAACAAACGAATGCGAGCACCATTGGCGCCACCACGCTTGTCCGATCCACGGAATGTAGAAGCGGAAGCCCAAGCAGTAGCAACCAATTCAGAAACATCCAATCCACTTTCCAGGATGGCTTGCTTCAAAACAGACACGTCGGCATCATTCACCAATTCATGATTCCTTGCAGGAACTGGATCTTGCCAAATCAATACCTCTTCCGGAACTTCTGCTCCAAGGTAACGATTACGTGGTCCCATATCACGGTGGGTCAACTTGAACCAAGCTCTAGCGAACGCATCAGCGAATTCATCCGGATTTTCGTGGAATCGCTTGGATATCGGCCCATAAGCAGGATCCATTCTCAAAGCCAAATCCGTAGTCAACATCATAGGAGCGTGACTCTTACTTGAATCGTGAGCATCCGGCACCAAACCGGCGCCTGCTCCTCCTTTGGGCGTCCATTGTTGAGCGCCGGCCGGACTCTTGGTCAATTCCCACTCGTACCCGAATAGGTTTTCAAAGAAGTTGTTGCTCCATTGTGTCGGGGTAGTCGTCCAAGCACCTTCCAATCCACTGGTGATGGTATCGCCTCCGTGTCCGGAACCGAAGGTATTTTTCCAGCCCGTTCCCATTTCTTCGATGGTTGCGGCGGCGGGTTCACGTGCTACGTATTTTTCAGGATCAGCCGCTCCGTGTGTTTTTCCGAAGGTATGTCCTCCGGCAATCAAAGCTACCGTTTCTTCATCGTTCATTGCCATACGGCCGAAGGTCTCACGGATATCCTTGGCCGCAGCCAACGGGTCAGGATTTCCATTGGGGCCTTCAGGGTTAACATATATCAATCCCATCTGAACGGCTCCTAGTGGATTTTCCAATTCGCGGTCTCCTGTATATCTTTTATCTCCTAGCCATTCTGTTTCCGAACCCCAGTAAATATCTTCTTCCGGCTCCCAAACATCATCTCGGCCTCCGGCGAATCCGAAAGTCTTGAAACCCATTGATTCCAAAGCGACATTTCCCGTCAGAATCATCAAATCCGCCCAGGAGATTTTTCTTCCATATTTCTGCTTGATAGGCCAAAGCAACATTCTAGCCTTGTCCAAGTTGGCATTATCCGGCCAGCTGTTCAATGGAGCGAATCGCAATGTTCCCGCCCCTGCACCACCGCGTCCGTCTCCGATACGGTACGTTCCAGCACTGTGCCAAGCCATACGAATAAAGAACGGACCATAGTGTCCGTAATCTGCCGGCCACCATTCTTTCGAATCGGTCATCAGGTCGTTAAGGTCTTTTTTGACCGCCGCCAAATCCAATGACTTGAATGCTTCCGCATAATCAAAATCCTCTTCCATCGGGTTGGAAAGGTTTGAATTCTGACGAAGGATATTCAACTTGAGTTGGTTGGGCCACCAATCTCTATTGGAGGTTCCTCCTCCGGCTCCACGCTTTAACGCACCGCTCATAAAGGGGCATTTGCTCTCTGAGTTGACGTTGTAACTCGTTTTGGAGGCATCATGGTTCTTTTCCATTTAGTAATGATTTTATTAGACTTGTTAAACCGCATACAATACGGCAATGATCGAAATCTATTTTGAACGAAGTGGTTTTCGCCGCAAATTTACCGAACAAAAACCATTGATAAAAACGAATATTTTCATATTATTATCGAAAAAAGCGATGACCCGTAGTCAAGTTGAATATATATTGGCATTAGCCAAAACCCGTAACTTCGGTAAGGCGGCGGAAGCTTGCTTCGTCACCCAATCCACCTTGAGTGCAATGGTCGCCAAATACGAAGAACAAAACGGTGTTATCCTTTTCAATCGAAAAACCCGCCCCATCAGCATCACCCGACAAGGAGAAAAAATAATCAACTCCTTGAAGAACATCCACCGCGAATTTCAATTATTGGACGAAACCATTAACGAAATTAAAGGCTATGAAATCGGGCATTGTAACATCGGTTGCATACCTACCGTCGCCCCTTATTTATATCCGCTGATTTTGAATCCGCTTTCGCGGAAATATCCACAAGTCAATTTCTCGATACATGAATTGACCACAGAAAAAATGGTCGCTGAAATCATCGGTGGAAGCATTGACATCGGCATTGTTTCCACTCCTTTGGAAAACAAGGAATTGGTTGAACATCCGCTTTATGAAGAAGACTTTTTATTATATGATTGCGGAAAAAAAACCTCTAGGAAAAGTCAATACAAAATCACTGATATTGATTTAGACAGATTGTGGCTACTAGAAGAAGGGCATTGTTTGAGAAACCAAGTCGGTAAGATTTGTGAATTGCGACAGCAGAAAAAAATAAACGGCAATCTCACATACAGCTGCGGCTCCATTTTCACCTTGATCGAAATGGTAAAAAGGAACAATGGTGTCACCCTACTTCCACGACTAGCTATTGAAAAGAACCAACAAATAGACGAAAAACACTTGCACCATTTTCATGGCATCACTCCTACCAGAAAAATAGGAATCATCACCCACAAAAATTATTTAAAAACAAGGCTATTGTCCAAACTCATTGATATCATCCGGGAAGTGGTTCATTCTCAACTTCCGGGACCGAAATCAAAAACCAAATTTTTTAAACCATTTTGAATTTATATTATTAAAATTATTTATGGGTGGATTACAACAAAAACGTCCTTTCGTCAATTTTCAAGTCTATTCATGATAAATAGTCAATGACACAGGAATTCCTTGAAAAATCCTTTTAGATTCGCTTGATTCATTTCCAAATCTTAGTGCCCTAAGCACTGCCAACCAACTTAAAAGATACCATATGCAAAAGATTACAAGAACCATGTCTTTAGTATTGATTTTAGTCAGTCTAATCACCACCGGTTTCGCTCAAAACAAAAAGAAAACAGAAGAAGAAAAAAAGGATGACCCGGCCGCCACTTATTCCGGATTAAAATTCCGAAGCATCGGCCCGGCGTTCATGTCCGGAAGGATTTCAGATATCGCTATCCATCCTGACAATGAGAACATGTGGTATGTAGGCGTAGGCTCAGGTGGAGTTTGGAAAACGACGAATTCAGGAACAACCTGGAGTCCCTTATTTGACAGCCAAAAATGTTATTCAATCGGCTGTATTTCACTAGCTCCACAAAACCCGGAAGTCGTTTGGGTAGGAACAGGTGAAAACGTAGGAGGAAGACATGTCGGTTATGGCGACGGGATTTACAAAAGTGAAGACGGGGGAAAGTCTTGGAAAAACATGGGGCTCAAAAAGTCGGAACACTTATCCAAAATCATCATCCACCCCACCAACTCCAATACTATATGGGTAGCGTCACAAGGACCTCTTTGGAGTGCCGGCGGAGAACGCGGTGTCTATAAATCAACGGATGGCGGCAACTCCTGGAAGCGCACCCTAGGCGATGACAAATGGGTCGGTGCCACCGATCTCCTCATCGATCCGAGAAATCCGGATTTGTTGTACGCAGCTACTTGGCAACGTCACCGGACGGTAGCCGGTTACATGGGCGGAGGTCCCGGAACGGCCATTTACAAATCAACCGACGGTGGCGAAACATGGAACAAACTCTCCAAGGGATTACCATCAAGTAATATGGGAAAAATCGGCTTAGCGATTTCTCCTCAAAAACCGGATGTGATTTACGCAGCCATTGAACTAGACAGGAGAAAAGGAGGCGTCTATAAAAGTGAAAACCAAGGAAAGTCATGGACAAAAATGAGCGATGCCGTTTCAGGGGGAACCGGACCGCATTATTACCAAGAGTTATATGCTTCTCCCCACAATTTTGATGAAATCTATTTGGCGGATAACTACATGCAGGTGTCCTTCGACGGAGGGAAAACCTTCAATCGAATGAATGAACAAGAAAAGCATGTGGACAATCATGCGGTCGTCTTTAAAAAGAGCGACCCCAACTATATTTTAGTGGGATGTGACGGAGGATTATACGAAAGTTTCGACCGTACCAAAAATTGGAAATTCATTGACAATTTACCCATTACGCAGTTTTACAAAATCGCAGTGGACGACTCCGAACCATTCTATAATGTATATGGGGGAACTCAGGACAACAATACACAAGGAGCACCATCAAGAACCGATAATGTACATGGAATCCGCAACTCGGATTGGTTCGTTGTACTGGGAGGCGACGGCCACCAACCGGCCACCGAGCCGGGCAACCCGAATGTAGTTTATGCTCAATGGCAACAAGGGAACCTCAATCGCCATAATCGAACGACCGGTGAGAATGTTTATATCAAACCTCAACCGGATTTGGGCGAGAAAACCGAACGTTACAATTGGGACGCTCCAGTCCTAGTGAGCCCGCATAATCCGAAGCGTATTTATTTCGCATCTCAAAGGGTTTGGAAATCGGATAACCGAGGGGACTCTTGGCAGGCAATTTCAAAGGACTTGACCAAAAACCAAGAACGTATCCAAACACCATTTTATGGAAAAAAACAAAAATGGGACAACCCTTGGGATATTTACGCGATGTCGAATTACAGCACCATCACCTCCTTGTCGGAATCCCCCAAAAAGGAAGGCCTGATTTATGCCGGCACCGATGATGGAATCATCCAAGTGACCGAAGATGGTGGAGCGACTTGGAGAAAAATCGATTTCGCAAGAGTCAGCGGATTACCCGGCACCGCTTTCGTAAATGATATCAAAGCGGATCTTTATGATGAGAATGTAGTTTATGCAGCATTCGACAACCATAAGTACGGGGACTTCAAGCCATATTTATTTAAAAGTTCCAACAAGGGAAAAACTTGGACAAGCATATCCAATGGACTTCCCGACCGTACCTTAGTATGGCGTATCGTTCAGGATCATGAAAAAAGCGACCTCCTGTTTTTGGGCACTGAATTCGGCGTTTACTTCAGTATTGACGGCGCTAAAAATTGGATGAAATTCAACAACGGGCTTCCTACCATCGCCGTGCGTGATTTGGCCATCCAAAAAAGGGAAAACGACTTGGTAGCCGGAACATTCGGAAGAGGTATTTATATATTGGATGACTACTCAAGTCTTCGGGCATTCGATCCGACTCAAAAAGATAAAGAAGCGCAATTGTTCGTTCCAAGAGTGGGCAAATGGTATGCACAACGCAGAATATTGGGCTATAGCAAACAAGCCTCTCAGGGAGACAATTACTTCGTGGCTGACAATCCGCCTTATGGTGTCGAGTTCACTTATTACTTGAAGGAGAGTTACAAGTCCAAGGAGACCTTACGAAAAGAAAAAGAAAAGAAAGCCGAGAAAGACGGGTCTATCGTAGGTGTTCCCGACTGGAAAGTATTGAATGAAGAAAAGAAGGAAATCGCTCCGAATGTATACTTGTTCATATATGATAAAAGTGGCGATATCATCCGGAAAATCAAAGCCAAAAATAGCAAAGGATTCAACCGCATAACCTGGAATCTTTCCACTGAATCCACATCGACGATAACGGCTAAGAATATGAATAGTGATCGTACGGGACACAAGGCGGCTCCCGGCAACTATAACGCTCAATTGTTCAAACGAATAGGTGGTCAATATATTCCTATCGGTGAAAAAGTATCATTTGAAGTGAAGTCTTTATACAAGCGTTCTGTAGTCGAAAGTTCACCGGACGGAATTGTAGAACATTGGAAAAATATCGGAGATATCAGATCGAAAACAAATGACTTGGAAGCTGACATTAATGAGGCGAAAGAATCGATTGACATCATGCTCAAGGCATACGACAAAGCTACCTCCGTCGATGAAGGCCTTCATACCGAATTGCTGGATTTACGCGACCGAATCATGAATTTGAAACAACAAATCAGAGGTCGCGGCGCTCGTGCCGAAGTCGGAGAAAAAAGTGAATATCCCACCATACGGGATTACCTATGGTCGGCAAGCGGTATCAGTTCAACATCGGGTCCGGGCGAGGCACATTTGAAGTATCTGGACAACGCCAAAAAACTCTTTGATGAAATGACGGGAAAACTTGCCGGCATCAAAGATTCTATTGCGCCGCTTGAACGGAGGTTAAAGGATATCGGAGCTCCTAAGATGAGGAAATAATTGTATTTATTTTTACACCACCAAGCTGATGAGATGGCTTGGTGGTGTATTGAAGTTTTGTATTTTTGAAATGGCAATGTTCATACTTACCCTAACCGCTATTCTTAGGACAAGATCAAACCTAAGATCCAGGGACTTGTTTCCATCCTAAGGATGATATATAATACTACCCTAGTAAATACACTTGAAATGATTTTTAAAAGTCAATATTCCAATTTAATTCTAGCTCTGGCATTAGTCTCGCTATTATCTTCTTGCGTCATATGTCGATATAGATTGAAACCCAATTCCATCTCAACTTGCAAGGAAGCATGCGCATTGCCATATCAATTAGAAGTTGAATCATTCAAGAAATCCAAACCATATGAATATAATGTTGTGAAAGTTTTTAAAACGACAGGAGACAGTAGAATGGTCAAATTCAAATCTACAAAGAAAACAAAATGTATTTGGGACGAATATAAGATCGTAGATGGCAAGGAACAGATGCACAAATCATATGACAAAATACCCTTCAAATTAAATACTTGGTACAAAATTGACAATTTATACGGAGGAAGTTCTTTGATAGTGACGAACCCGGACAAAGTAAAATATTTTTTCTACAATCAATAGTTCGGTAATTTTTAGAAGACTTGCAAAATAAAAAAGGAAGTATCAAATTGTGAAAATGCAACTCATCACAAATAATACTTCCGATAAGAGCAAAGCTCTCGTGGAAAAAATAGTAAAAAAAATCGAAGGCTTAAAGAAGCCCCGCGAAAAATTCATAATTAGTATCCTCGTATTGTTTTTATCAATGCGTGGTCGTTATACATTCAAAGGCATGGAACGTTATGGTGGTTCAAAATGCGAAAAGACCTACCGCCTCCAATTCGAGCGCAGCTTCGATTTTCTCCGATTCAATTCGGAGCTATGCGAAAGTGAGCTGTCCGGCGACCTCGTCCTGGCTTTCGCCCCCAGTTATCTTCCCAAAAGCGGCAAGCATACCCCCCATCGCGGGAATTTCTGGAGCGGTTGCCTCGGTAAAGCCGTCAAAGGCTTGGAAATCGGTGGATTGGGAGTGGTGGATATGGAACACAATACCGCTTTCCACTTGGAAAGCGTCCAGACGCCGAGTCCCGAAGAGCTGAACGGACAAGGGAAATCCCTCGTCGACCATTATGCCCGGGTCATAATCGACAGGAAGGGACATTTGGCGGGTTTGTCCAAGTATTTGGCCGTAGACGGTTTCTTCGCCAAGAAAACGTTCGTAGATGCCATTTCAGAAAACACCCCGTTGCATCTGATTTGTAAACTCCGCAGCGACGCCAATTTGAAATATTTGTACCGTGGTCCTAAAAGGAAAGGGCCGGGACGTCCTAAAAAATATGACGGTAAAGTCATTAATAAAAACATAGACAAGAGA
>JAHDCE010000608.1 GCA_020630045.1 Saprospiraceae bacterium
CGTGGGAGAGTAGGTCGCCGCCCCTCTGAAATAAAATATCGCGACCGTCCATATCAGGACGGTCGCCTTTTTTGTTTATAATATCACAACCTGAAGAAGGTAATATTGAGGTTCGAATTCTAATTCTTTCGACTTGAAAAGTAAGCAGTAGGTATGACTCAACCCATTAAAATAAGTCATACTAAAAATTACAATCCAATTCTGCTAAAGAGTATAAACGAGAAAAGACAATTAACTTTATTGAACAACTAATCCGGTCTCTGTAATAACCGTCTGTTCCTGATAATTTTCATAATCCGTATTGATGCCCCATAAATCGTGATCCGAGTTTTCAAGGATGTTGCTTGATGCGAGTAGCCCCATCAAAATACTATGATCTTGATTGTTGTATTTGAATGCACCATAACGACCAATTACGCTTAGGTTTTGGATACCATTTAAAAAAGACTCAATAGGTTTTAAATTTTCTTTATATCCCTTTTCATAAACCGGATAACACCTTTTTATCTTCTTAATAAAACTGTCTTTGACTTTACATCCTTGTAGAAGTCCGGTTTTAGCTATTTCTTGTTTGGCAAGTTGAGATAAATCCTTATCAGAACGTTGCCAAAATTCATCTTCGGGATTACACCAATATTCAATGGCAACAACTGTATCTTTTTTATTTCCATAGAGCTCTGGAACCCAATTTCTGAAATTAGTGATTCTACCCATTTTTAAATCAGGAGAATGGATGTATAACCAATTGTCCGGAAACAAATCCTTACCATCAACTAAGAGAAACACCAAAATCGTACTCCTGAATTTTAATTGTTCAATGTGCCGCTGGATAGAATCAGGTACATCTTCCATTGATTTTATCAGTAAAGAGATAGGCATGGATGAGACAACATGATCGAATTCCTCAACTTCTCCATTGTAGGTGATAAGACCTTTTGCTTTGTTTTGTTTCGTAATTACTTTTCGAACGGGAGTATTAAAATGTATTTGATGTCCTTTTGCAAGAATGGCTTGACACATTTTTTCATAAACCATTCCTGTCCCTTTGTAGGGATAAGCGAATTGGTCTACAAGAGTTTTGTGTTTAGATCCTCCAAGGTTCAAAGAATGCTTAATAGCTTCGGTCAATGAAAACTTTTTGATTCTTTGAGCTGCGAAATCCGCATCAAGCGACTTACAATCAACACCCCACAATTTTTCAGAATAGGATTTGAAAAATATTTCAAAAAGCCTCTTGCCAAACCGACTTCTGACCCAAGTTTCAAAATCTCCCTCTAAGGGCGTAGGCGAAATCTTTTCCGACATATAACTAAGCATACATCTTGTTGCCTCCGGAACTCCTAGGTTCAAAAGGGCATTCATCGCCTTTAATGGATAATTGAAATACTTGTCTTTGTAATATATTCTAGTCAGTCGGTTGACCATTCGGTATTCATCACCGATGACTTCAAGCCATAGTTTGTTGACCCTTGCGTCAGAACTAAAAAAACGATGCGGTCCCATATCGACAGTGTGTCCCCACAAATCAATTGATTTGGATAAGCCACCGGGGCAATCCGATGCCTCAAATACTTTTACCTCTACTTGGTCAGATTTGGATAATTCATACGCGGTGGTTAATCCCGCAGGGCCGGCTCCAATAACTGCCACCTTTTTCATCCGCATTTAATTAGTTTGTACTATAAAAATACATTGGATTGAGGGATATTTCCTTATTGGAACGATTTTGAATTCAAGATGCTTGATTCATACAAGGAAAATATTTAAGTTTGACACAAATTCAACAAATGAATTCTAATACAACCATAATTATTATCAACATACTTCGCAGATAGATATCCGTGAAACGTTGATGATATTCAAAAACGCCACTGCGGATGTTCCGCAGTGGCGTTTTGTTTTATACTCGAAATTAAATGGAATGGAAGAAAAAGGACAAGTCAAAAAATTGCAAACCACTGAATTTCGAGTATAAATAACTTTAAACAAGTTTTCTATTTTTGCACCACAAAATATTAAGTCTCTATCATGGCTGGAAAATATAATGAATACAAGAAACTCGATTTGGTCCAATTGGACAAGGAAATACTGGAATTTTGGGAGAAGAATGAAATTTTCCTCAAGAGTGTAGAAGAAAGGGATTCAAAAAAATCTTTCGTTTTTTATGAAGGTCCTCCATCTGCAAATGGAAAGCCGGGCATTCACCACGTAATGGCCAGGACCGTGAAAGATACATTTTGTCGATTCCAAACCATGAAGGGTAAAAGAGTGGAACGGAAAGCCGGTTGGGATACTCATGGACTTCCTATAGAATTGAAAGTTGAAAAAGAATTGGGAATCACCAAAGAGGATATAGGTAAAACAATATCCATAGAGGAATACAATCGCCAATGTCGGACGACGGTCATGCAATTTACGGATTTGTGGAATTCAGTTACCCGACAAATGGGATACTGGGTTGATTTGGACAATCCATATATCACTTATACAAATGATTATATAGAATCCGTTTGGAATCTATTGAAGAAGTTGTACAACAAGGGACTATTATATAAAGGATATACGATACAGCCTTATTCACCCGCAGCCGGTACAGGTTTGAGTTCGCATGAGCTGAACCAACCGGGTTGCTACCAAGAGGTGACGGATACTACAGTGGTCGGACAATTTAAAATCGTCAATAATGAAGCTTCTGCATTCTTGTTTGATGATGAATCAGAGGATGTCCGTTTCCTTGCATGGACAACAACGCCTTGGACGCTACC
>JAHDCE010000609.1 GCA_020630045.1 Saprospiraceae bacterium
AAAACAAAAATACCCTTGAAAATCTTTATTCAATTACTTTTGTCCAGGTACTTAAATGGCCAAATTCATGGAACTAAAAGGAGATACTTTCCGAACGGAAGTATAAAATCGGTTATAGAATATCGAAATGTGTAGCATGCCCATGTCTTTTCTTCGGGTTGTCATGGCATCAGAAACGAACCGATATGGGGAAATATCGGTTCGTTTTGAGAATAAAATTAAGAGTGCTTTTTAATTCAAATAAATCCGATAATCATTATCTCCGAAAAAGATAGTTCCGATACCGCTTCCATCAAACACAATGGATCCTTCTAGGGCAAAGGTCCCGCCGTTGTTGTCTGTTCCTGTAAGGGTGATTGTTCCTTCTCCGGAAGTAATGGTATAATTTCCTTTTTTTATGTGGAGTTCCGAGAAGTTGATATTCAATTCGCTAGTGATGTTCCGATTGTTTTCGGAAAACGTAAATGTTTGTGACCCTCTTCTGGAAAATGAACCGGTCATCCGATATACTTCAGAAGATTCTTCGAATCCGGTTCCGGCCAAGTTTGCCGTAACGACATCGTTGGAATTGATTCTGTCGGACTGATAATAGCCGGTCAAATTGGTATTGATCCAAAATGATGTCGGTGAGTCCATATCGTCACAGATGATTTTTTGATTTGAGATGATGTCGTAATATGTGATAAGGTGAGGGCTATTGCTTACAAAATCAAGCCAGTCGCTGATGCCCAATTCAACATTACAAGTATAAGCCGGGGTCGCCATCCGTGCTTCCATCTCTTGGAAATTGTAGGTGGTACTAAAATTCAATCCTCCTTTATTGTATTGTAATGAATATTGGATAAGCTCAACGGCTTCTTCCTCGGAAATGACCTTGGAGGCATTCTCGGAGCAAGAGGCGGTAAACAATAAAAAGGCGAATAGAATGGATAACACGGGAAAAACTGAACGTAGTGATTTCATTTGAGTGATTTTTAAAAAAATAAAAATTCGGGTTTTATGTTGTCGTGTATTGAAGAGTACAAGGATTAAAAAAGTGCCTCTTTTGAAACGACGATACCGTCTTCATCGACATAAATAAAATGTCCGGGGACAAAAGATACGCCGCCGAATTTGACTTGAACATCCTTGAGACCGACGCCTCGTTTTACCGTTTTGGCGGGAACGGTATTCAAGGCACGGATGCCGATATCCATTTGATTGATGATTTTGGAGTCACGGATACAACCGAAAACCAATATACCTTCCCATCCATTGTCGATGCCTTTTTGAGCCAATCGGTCACCTACCAATGCACGTCGTAAGGAGCCGCCGCCGTCTATAACCAGAACTTTTCCTTGGACTTTTTCTCCTAAGGTTTCCCTAACTAAAGAATTGTCTTCATGGCACTTGATTGTCGTTATAGCACCATGAAAAGAAGGCTTAGCGCCAAAGCTTTTAAATAAGGGTTCGACCAATTCAAGTCTATCTCCGAATTCGTCCCATAGGTCGGCCGTACTTAATTCTTCCATATGAAAACGGGTCTTGTTATTTTCTATATTTATCATTCAGTCCAATACCTTGTATGATCATAGGGCGGATTTTTTCCAATCTATTTGTTTTAGTACTTGCCCTTTTTGCTTGGGAAATGTATTCCGCGAATTCGCGTTTTTTCGTCAAGCTCAATGATTCAAAGCTATTGTTCAGTGTTTGATCTCCGTCAAGGAGGAGTTGTAATTCGGGAGGAATCACAAGTGGCTTTTTTTGCGGTTTGATTTGCATACCGACCTCATGATTTTCAATGGTCTCGAAGATATATGTTTTTAATAAATTTTCATCAATGATATCTCCCTTTTCGACCCTCCATTGTCTCAACGCTTTGGTGATTCCCTCTTGGGCGTTGAGCAGTATGCCGGCTTCGTCTTTTAGAAATACTCCTTGGTGGAACCAAATACTGACAAAGTTTTTGAATGCCCCGAGTCCGATTAGTGTTTTACCCTCGTAGGTATATGCCGGTGCTCCCCATTTGATCGTTTCCTCCAATTCGGACGCTAATAAGATTTTCCGCAATTGGGTGAGGATTTCGGTCCATTCGCCGCTACTTTCAATGTAATCTTCTACAGTTTTGAATCGTTTCATTCTTATTTGTTTTAAACGATTTTTAATTCAATTCCTTCTTGTAAATAAATCAAATGTTCATGTTCTCTTTCCAAGTTTTTATGGTCATGATGAATGACATATATTTTCCTGTTTTTTTCTTTTCCATATTGATTGAGCTCAAAGAAAGATGCATGTTCTTTATTCCTTGTTTTTCGCCCGTCTAATATCAATATTTCAGCATCATTTAAAAAATTATATAAGTTTTTGTCAAAAGCGGAATCACCACCATATCCTAGTATGGTACGGTCTCCCGATTTTAACTTGAATCCATAACATGGATAGCTGTGAATTGATTGTTTTAATTCGAATGTAAGTTGGTTTTCAATTTGGATTATCGATTGCTCGTTTTCCGTTTTCCATTCGGCTATATTTTCCAAATCAATACCTACATAACTCAATTCATGTAACCGGTACTTTTGAACCATTTCTATGACTTGGGTATGACCTATTATTTTTAATGGTTGCGAATTTTTAAAACCGTTTAAAATAAGTATAGGTAATTCTCCACAATGGTCGATGTGATTGTGGCTGATATATAAATAAGGAGGGAGTTGATCCCCTATGTATTTGATGTAATTTTGCCATACTCCAAGGCCGCAGTCCACTAGGATAAAGGGAGT
>JAHDCE010000019.1 GCA_020630045.1 Saprospiraceae bacterium
GTCATTTGGAAAAGGCAATTTTAAAGCCTTATTCGAAGCAATAGAGAGAGAGCAGGCCCTCCGAGGTACGCTCTAATAAAGTAATATAAGACTTCTGTCCCGTTAAACTTATACAATGGACAGAACACATGGATGTACGACAACCGCTGCTGAACACAGCGGTTGTTTTTTGTTATGCTAATGCTAATAATTCCATTGCCGGTCTAAATCCTAGAGGGTGATCAAAACAAAAGTGCCCGTTCCGAACCGGAACGGGCACTTTACATTTACTTTTATTTCCCTTCCGGGAAATGTTTATCTCACACCGTGCATCAATTTCTTCAAGACCGGATTCAACAAGAATACAAGTACACCGGCCGCTGCTGGGACGATGGTAAATATCAAGAAGAATGTCGCCAATGAATATTGGTTCGTGATGTTTTCGATTTGTCCACCCAATGTACCGGCTAGTTTATTACCAATGGCAATAGCCAGATACCACATACCGAACATGAATGCGATCATCCGTCCCGGTACGAGTTTGGACACATACGACAGCCCCACCGGAGACAAACAAAGCTCACCCAACGTATGGAATAAGTAGGCGAGTATCAACCAGACCATACTTACTTTTACACCATCTGTTATACCCCAAGCACCGAAGGCCAATAAGCCGAATCCAATAGCCATAATGATGAGTCCGAGCGCATATTTCGTCGCAGCCGAAGGATTGTATTTACTATCCCACCACCTTGAGAAGAATGAAGCGAATGCGATGATAAAGAATGAGTTCAAAATACTGAACCAAGATACTGTGATTTCCACTTGACTATCTTTCACCTCTTTCACAGTAGCGTTAATGATTCCGTTATCACGATTGAGTTCTTTTCCACGTTCGATGGCGATTTTCTTACGAGCTTCATCCAAGTAACCGAATTCGGTAACATCCTTGTCTTTATGAATGATAGCCAGTTGGTCGCCTACATTCAATTGGGCAGGGTCAGCAATGGATGCAGTTCTTGTTACTACTTTATCAGTAGGTGCGACGGTCATTGCTTGGGTAACCGGGTTATATACGGTTTCACCATCACCATTTGTTGTTTCAATAGCTTGGTAAGTCACATCGTATGCTGTTGTACTCCAGTCACGATTTAGCATCCATCCGACAACACCCCAAACTCCAATGAAACAAACCACCAATACGATATTCGAAGCCGCGATTTTTTTGAATGTTTGCTTCGCCAATAAGTAAAGGACATAAGTGATGATTAACAACGGAACAACCGTCAATAATAAATTGACCACATTGTATATCGTCGCTGCCGATCCGGTCAATACACGATTTACATTGTCCCTGGCGAATGTGACCAAGGAAGTCGCTCCCTGCTCGAATGACATCCAGAAAAAGACGGTGAAAAAGGCGAAAATAACGAATGCGATCATCCGATCCCTGATAACTGCTTCATACCTCACAATCCTCGAAATCACTAGGAATAAAAATAGTATTAGCCCAATGATAACGGTGAAGTATTGCCCCGAAAGTCCGGCGACTTCAAATGGAAATAAGTTTATTCCACCAATTTTGGACAATGGATCATTAATCAAATATGCAAAACCAATAATAGCCGTGATAACTACTAAAACCATATCTACAGTTGTAAATGGATTGCGTTTCACCGCATCTTCCATGGCCTCTTCTTCCTTGGCTTTGGCTGCATCCCGCTTAGAAGGAACGTCCCCAATAGAACCGAACAACGGAGCGGCCAACCAGAACTGGAGCGTACCTAAAAGCATGAAGATACCGGCAAGACCGAAACCCCAGCTCCATCCGACACGTTCTGCTAAGTAACCACAAAGCATCATTCCGAAGAAAGCACCGGCGTTTACACCCATATAGAAGATGGTATAGGCACCATCCTTTTTCTCAGGCAAGTATTTATACATCTCGGAAACCATGGAGGTCATCGTCGGTTTGAAAAAACCGGTACCGATAACCAGCAAGGCCAGACCCATATACATGGACAACTCCGTTTCCAAAGCCATACTGGCATGACCCAGGGTCATAATAATCGAGCCGATCACTACCGCCCACCGGTATCCGGTCAGCTTATCGGCGATATATCCCCCGACAATAGGGGTAAGGTATAAAAGACCGGCATAAGTGCCGAACAATGCACCTGCGTTTTCCATTTTCCATTCCCAACCCGGATTGAATCCGATAGCGGTCATGGTTAAAAAGTTGATTAAAAGTACACGCATCCCATAAAACGAGAACCGTTCCCACATCTCCGTGAAGAAGAGAACGAATAGCCCGGCCGGGTGCCCGAGTACGTTGGTAGAGAAAAAATTAGTTCTAGCAGAATCACTCATTTTTCAAGTGTTTGACGAAATTTGAAATTATTGAAGGAAATCGGATGGTTAGGGTTTATTGCCTGTTTACCCGAAACCCGGACAAAATAGGATTTTATTTGGAATTGCTGAAAATTCCGCATCCAATAGGTGGATTCAAGAAACTAAAAAATGAAAATAGATGTGATTCGGGGTGTTTAGTGGCAGACTTCCCGGATTAATTTACCTTTGTCGTGGGCAATAATTAATAATTGATATGAGAGAAGTATTAGGTATTGATATAGGCGGAACCGGCGTCAAATGCGCGATTATCGACATCGATTCGGGAAAAATGCTGACCGAACGTTTCAAGGAGGCTACTCCTCAACCTGCGACACCGGAAGCGGTGGCTGATGTCATAAAAAAACAAATTCGATTGCTGAATTGGTCGGGGCCCATCGGGTGTGGACTCCCTAGTGTGATTCGAAAAGGAAAGGTCGCGACAGCCGCCAATATTGATGATGCTTGGATCGGCCTTCCGGCCAATCGTTTTTTTTCCGACGCCCTAGGACATCCTACCGTAGTTTTGAATGATGCCGACGCAGCCGGAGTCGCTGAAATGAAAATCGGCAAAGGGAAAAATAAAAACGGCGTAGTCTTGTTGATGACGATTGGTACCGGTATTGGTTCCGCATTGTTTATTGACGGCAAGTTAGTTCCCAATACCGAGTTCGGTCACCTTCGTTTCAAAGGGATGGCTGCTGAAAAATACTGTTCGAATTCCGCTCGTAAAAATGAGGGATTGGAATACGATGTCTGGGCCGAAAGATTGGATGAATTTTTACATCATCTCAATCGAATTTGCTCTCCCGAATTGATTTTACTAGGAGGGGGAATCAGTAAGAAGTTCGAAAGATATGCCGATTGTTTCACCGTACCGATCAAAGTGACGCCGGCAAAACTGGAAAACACTGCAGGAGTCATTGGAGCGGCGTTGGCGGCGGAAGTATTGCTTTAATTTGCTCCTAACTAAAATTCATAATTGGGTTTCACCCTTTTGTCAACAGGGAGGATGATGTACAAGTCGAACCCATTAAGCAATCGTTCCAGCCGAACTTTGTTTTTTCCTTCCGGAATAATGATTTTTCCATCCTTCCATTCTTTTCGGATTTTTGCTAGGTCAATAATTCCCCATTCATTTCTTTTTCCAAAAGCAGTGAATGGATGATAGGATTGGTAAAATCGGCTGGTTTCTGCTAAATCGACGATTTTTCCTCCTTCTGAATAGTACTTATTCCACAAAGCGATATTCGTACAATAAGTGCCTCGTTTCCGTGCAATTTGTTCTAGGTGGAATCCGATATCTTCCGTTTCCGATCCGTCTTGAGTGGCGTGTAGTTGTCCGAACTTCACTAGGACTTTCGATTGTTCTGTGCCTTCGAAATTTTTGTCGAAATTGTCCTTGATGTAATTCGCCCGATCATTATGTGAAGCACCTCCCTTGTATCGATTGTAAATGTCCCAACTTATTTTTAAATCTTCGATAATCGACTTTGAGCCCTGATGCTCTTGCTCAGCTATATCGAAGAACCTTTGTACCGTTGGTTCTTCCAATATTTTTCGGAAAACACCACCTTCGATTTCTTCCTTGTCATCTTCCAAAATCCAATACCTGGCGATGGAATCCGATGCAATTTTCAATCTTTGGATGTTCCTGTCATTTGGATGATGGGATGCGATTTTGTCAAAAAGAAAAAATACGCCTGAAAAATATTCTTGATCCAATCCCCAGATGTCAAACTGGTATTGCCCGAGTTGTTGAGCGAATTCCGCGTCTTCAATACCATCAAAAAATGGAATGGGAATATCATCGATTTCCTTGAAATAATACTCCGAATTAAATGAATACAAGGAGGGAACCGTTTTTTCATGTTCCTGGATTAAGTGTTGGATTTCCTTACCGGAATGAGGGCCGATTTCACAAGCGAACTTGTCAAATCCGATTGTATGCAACTTGGGGATCATTCGTTTCGTGAATTCCGAAATTTTTGAAGAACCATGAAATTCTCCTAGGACGATGAACTGCGATTTATTCATATACTCTTCTAGGACCTTAGCTCCGGAACCATCCCATTTTTTATCATCCATCGTGAAGTAGGAAACTCGGCTCGAAAGATATGTCGAATCCAAAAGCATCTGACCGGAAGCGACAAGAGAGGAGGTCTCCTTGTTTGAGATAGAAGCACAATCCACCAACAAAATGATGAAAAGTAAAACGATGATATATTTCATGATTGAAATGAATTTGTTACGCCTACAAATATGCTTGCCGTTGCGTTCTAGTGGAAATGGAATCTTTGAACAACCATATTTTGTCTGTGAACATGCCTCCGTTCAATCATTTCAACCGATTCCTAACATTATTTTATGACCGAAGTGCCTGTTATTCACTTGAATTGGCATCTTTTATGGAGTATATTACTAACACCAAGGTTCAAGAAAATGACAAAACATAGAGTACGCTTCTCAATAATGCTCCTCTGGGCATCTCTATTTTTCCAATTCGCCGCTGCCCAACAACCACCTGTTTCTGACAAAATAATGCTCCGGGCAGAGCAAATGCCATGTTGGTTAGGTTGTGCTTCCGCAGAAGATAGCGATGAATGTACGGTGGATCGGTTCCGTGAATTTATCAAGGAAAAAATCAATTATCCGGAAGCCGCCAGGGCGGAAGGTATTTCAGGAGATGTCATCGTAAGTTTTGTTGTCAACGCGAAAGGAGAGATCAAGAAAGCCAATTTGATGCATGATATTGGCGGTGGATGTGGGGAAGAAGCCCTACGGCTGGTTAACGAAATGCCGGCATGGACTCCCGGAGAGCATAAAGGACAAAAGGTGAATGTCATTTATTCATTGGAGGTGTCTTTTATCGGAGATGGTCCTCAAGTTCCGATTGTTGAAACTGGCGGAGGGCAAGAAAAAGTGCCGGAAGAAGAAACAATTACAAAAGAAAAGCTAGTTGACAATCCCATGGAGAACGAGCAAAAAATCGAATCCATATTTAGGGAAACTTCGGATGGTCGGATTTATTCTAGAGTCAATAGAATGCCTTACTTTAAAGGATGTGGTGACTTAGAGCCCGGAACGGTCGCGAAGAGAGAATGTTCCAACGAGCATCTCGTCGAATACATAGCCAATAATATCAATTATCCGGAATCGGCAGTCGCAGAAAAGTTAGAAGGTGTGGTGTTGATGAAATTCGTAATTGATGAAAGTGGAAAAGTTGTTCGCCCCAAAGTTATCAGGGGTATTGGTGGAGCATGCGAAGAAGAAGCCATTAGGGTGGTTTCGGCGATGCCTGCTTGGACACCCGGCGAAGAAAACGGAGAACCGGTGAGTGTAGAGATGTTGCTTCCGGTACGATTTAATTTGGAATCGGCGGGTAACCTAGGGCATTATCGCTTGTATTGGGCCAACCTTAGGGGAAAAAATATTTCTGAAAAAGCCTTGGAACAAGCCATTTTGGAAAAACCGATTATCCGGGATAGATATGGGAATGAGGTAGAGATAGCCAATCTTCAAGTCAATTATCAAAAAGGTGGAAAAGTGAAGTCATTGGAATCCAGTGGCAAGGTGACTGAAGAAATGAAAAAGATGTTGCGTAAAGCAAAAAATGGATCTTCTGTCACCCTAGTGGCAATGGTGAGAAAAGAAGGAGAAATGTTCGATATTCCTAGAACATTCGAAGTTACTAGATAGAAGGGACAACAAATCGGTTATTGGGAATTGGATGGGTTATTCATGCTGAGTGCTTCCTCTTTGTTTTTTAAGTCGAAATTAATCAATAAAGCAAGGTTGATAAAATAAAACGCACCCACCTTATCGGTCTCCAACATATCATTGATGATGAGGAATGCGTCGATGATAATAATGGATAATAAAACCATCATGACCATATATTTCCGGTTTTTGTTTCGGGTTTGATGGTAGATGTTTTCTCCCTTTATCAGAATGAAAAACGAGAGTATCAAAAAGATAATGGCACCGGGTAAACCTTGATCCACCAACATCATCAAATAATAATTGTGAATACCTGATTTTTCGGGATTATCACTGACGTAAGTCTCGAATTCGTTGACAGTATATCCCTTGTAAAAGTTATAGAAGTTACCGGGGCCGAATCCTGTCCAAAACCTCGCGCGATTCATATGGATGGCGGCTACCCATCGATATACCCTTTCCATGGTTGATACATCCTCTCCCTTAGCAGTGGCATCTACAAGATTGTCGAAATTGTAATGGGTGATTGTCTTGTCGAATTCGGGCGCATAATCCAAATACTTATTGTCGTTCAACATGTATCCGACTCCTAGGACAATACCAATAGAAGCTGCGATAATCGCCGGTTTGATCAATCGAAATCGAATGATGAAATAACTGCCAAATGCCAAAATTAAAGCGATATAGGCCGTCCTTGTAAAAGACAGATAAATCGCAATGAGGTAAAACGGAATGGACAACACAAGAATCCACTTGATAATACCTGTTTTATATTGCCTTGCGGCAATAAAGAGATATGGAAAGAAAACGGCCATGATTGCCGCATAAAGAACATGGTTTCTAAAACACGGACGCATTACATAATTTACATCCATGAAAGAAAAACCATAGGTGCTGTGTCGCACAAGCGTAACTGCAATGGCAATGGTGAACGGGATAAAAATGACCCAAAATAAAGTCATGAAATCCTTCTTGGTTTTAAGTATCGTGCCCGCAAGGAAAAAATAACCGACGACATACCAACCCTTCGCCAACATGAATTTTAGAGATACGATAAAGTTGTCGGAATGTAGGGTCGTATAGGTCATCCAAACCAAATGCAGGAGCAAAAGAAGTGTGATGGGATGTAGGAGGAAATCACTGCTCATTTTCTTGTAACTACTCAAAAGGTAGAGGAAATAAGCAAGCATCAAGCCGATTAATAAAGGCTCCGTAGGCAAGTCGGTACCAAACCCTCCCGGAAAATAATATTCCATGGATAAAGGAAGGGTAAACATCAACAAAAAGAAAACCTTCCGGAAATCCACAATGGTTTGGTACACGAGTAAAAGACCGGCCGGAAGCCCTAGTAATAAAGGTTCTTCCAATACAATGGACGCGATGATACCGATTGCGATAGATATCGCAATACCCGTAAATGTCAATAAAGAATGATCGGGTATCGAACTATCCTTGAGCCCGAACAGGTTTCTGATATGACCGGTAATCGCATCCATCCCGAGCCGTTACTTGGCATTCCAGATTTCCTTCCAATTCACATCCCTGTTGTACTCGATAATAAGTACGGTCAACAAGCTTAATGCGAATGCGATAAACATGGCTCCAAGAACCATCATTTTTCTTTGTGGCCAAGAACGAACCAAGGGGACTTCCGCTACATCCTGTACAAACAAGGCCTGTTTGGGAACTTCGAATGCAGTTTTATACTTCAAGTACCTGGATCTGTCATACCCCAATTCACGGTTCAATGCATCTTCTTGTTCGGACAACGCTGAGATTTGACTGATTCCTTCCGCCATCATTTTTCCCTCTCCTTCATCAAAGGCCTTGAGTCGGGCTTCCATCGTGGCGATTCTTACCCCGATATTCCGAATGGAGTCCCTAGGAGCGGATAACCTTTTACTAGCATCCAAGCGAGCCTTTTCAACCTCTATCGCTGAACGGATTCCCGAATATCCGGAAAGGCTCTTGGCTGTTGTTCCTGCATCAAAAATGCCATACTTCTTTCTGATGGAAGAAAGGCTATCCGAAACTATTTTTCGTTCTTTTGATTTGATTTCAATCTGTTTTTCAAAAGTCGTAATGATTTCCTGTTGGCTACTTTTGATTAAGCCATTAGCGATTTCATTCAATTTGTTACGGGCCGCATTCGCCATTTTGGCGGAAAGCTCCTTGTCTCGATCTTCTACCGTTAAATCAAGAGCGTCTCTTTCATTCTTGGTAATCTTGTAACGTTTTACCAATTTTTCAATCAGCTTATTACGCCCCTTGGCAGATGTCGAATCAATATCGTAGTGTTTGTACAAGTCGAATTCATCCGTCAAGTAATTCAATAACTCAGATGAATAACCCAATTGGATCAACCTGTCAATATCATCACCCGACCCATAAAAAAATAACTGATTGTTCCCCTGGCCAAAAATGGCATCCGGAGATTGCAATGTGGGCGAAGCTGCATAAAATGTAGTTTTCGCTTCGAACTTTGGTGTGACAACCAAAGAAACGATGGCAGCGATGATACCTGCTCCTAAGGTTACATATATAATGGGACGTTTCCATTTAAATATAGCCCGCAACACATCCAACAGATGCTCCTTGTTGTATTCCATGTCGTTGATTTTCAAACTTCGCAAAAGTAAGGACTTTATTTACAAATGCACACTTTTGAATACATATAGAAAATCAAGGCTTATTTTGCACTTTTATCAAGGAAATGACAACCATTTTTTTGTGTAGATATGGGCAAGGCATCCAAAATATTCCGTATTCCCTTATCTTGGACATTTCAACAAAACAAAAGAAAGGTAATGCAAGTGACCGCCGCCTATATCGCCGAACTGCTTGGCGGTGATGTAAAAGGAAATCCGGAGACAATTATTCGGGGGCCGGGCAAAATAGAAGATGCCGGAGAAGGGGATATCACCTTTTTGGCAAATATGAAGTACGAGCCGTTCGTTTACTCGACAAAAGCGTCCGCAGTTCTCGTCTCATTGGATTTTGTTCCCAAACAACCTATTGCGGCGACCTTAATCCGGGTTCCTGACGTTTATGCGGCCATCACTTTGTTATTACAACAGTTCAGTCAACAAGCGCCAATTCAAGTGGGGATATCTAAACTTGCCTTTGTCCATGATAAAGCGACCCTTGGAGAAAAAGTCGCCATCGGGCGTTTTTCAATTGTCGAAGAAGGGGCGAAAATCGGAAAAGGTACCATTGTCCACGACCAAGTTTATGTCGGTAAAAATGCTGAAATCGGAGAAAACTGCATCCTTTACCCCGGTGTTCGCATCCTGAGGGACTGCATCATAGGAAACGATTGTATCCTCAATGCAAATGCCGTCATCGGATGTGACGGTTTCGGATTTTTACCCAAAGAAGATGGTTCCTATGAAAAAATACCTCAAACCGGAAACGTATTGTTAGGGGATTGCGTAGAAATAGGTTCAAATACGACAATCGACCGGGCGACGATGGGGTCGACTTTGATTGAAACAGGTGCCAAATTGGATAATTTAGTCCAAGTAGCACACAACGTAGTTATCGGAAAAAATACAGTGGTAGCGGCTCAAGCTGGATTTGCGGGTAGTTCCAAAATCGGAGCTCGTTGCATGATTGGTGGACAAGCGGGTTTTGTCGGTCACATCCAAGTAGCGGACGGGACTAAAATCCAAGCTCAAAGCGGTGTCAATAAAAATTTGAATGAAGATGGGGCGGCTTGGTATGGCTCACCCATACTTCCCTATAAGGATTACTTGCGCTCATACGCCATGTTTAGAAAATTGCCGGATATGGCAAAAAGAATCCGGGAATTAGAAAAAAAACTCAATGATTTAGAAGGTAAGTAAACCGTTCTTAGCGAACTTTGCAACATGCTTTGGATTCTAATCGGTATCGTCATCACGCTGATGTTTTCGGCCATGTTTTCGGGTATGGAAATTGCTTTCATATCCGCCGGAAAACTCAATGTGGAAATCCAAAAAAACAAAGGCTCTAGAAGGGGGAAACTGATTGCTGATTTTTATGAAGATCCCAATAGTTTCATCAGTACGATGCTGGTGGGGAACAATATTATGCTGGTGTTTTTTACCATTCTGACAGCTATCGCAATAGAGGATCGGATCAAGGCATTTTTAGAACCCAACGTGATACCTTCCTTATTGGAGTTTTCTACCTTGATGATGATGACTTTATTGACGACAATCATCGTATTGATTTTCGGAGAATTTTTGCCAAAGGTGTTTTTCCGGCTTTTTGCCGATAAAATACTCATCTTTTTGGCTTACCCCATTACATTTTTTAGAATCATATTGAATCCCATTTCTTGGGTCATGGTCAAATTGTCCGATTGGTTGATTCGAAAAATAGTCAAGGAAGAAGAGAAGGAAGTCCAAGAAGTTTTTACGCGTTTGGATTTGGAAAAATATGTAGAATCCTCCGTAGACGGGGAAAACGAAGAAGATCGATTGCTGGACACCGAGATGTTCAGCAATGTGCTTTACATGAAGCAAAAAAGGGTCAGGGATTGTATGGTGCCACGTACTGAAGTAGTGGCTGTCGAAATCAATGACTCTATGGATGAATTGTTAGAGGAATTCATTGATTCCTCTCATTCTAAAATATTGGTTTACGAAGATTCCATCGATCAGGTAGTCGGATATGTCCATCACCAAAACATGTTGAGTCGACCCTCGAATATCAAAAACGTAATGCGGGATATCATGATTGTTCCTGAAGGGATGTGGGTCAATACCCTGATGAATATCCTAATCCGAAACCAAATCAGCATCGCCTGTGTCGTGGATGAATTCGGAGGAACTTCGGGAGTGATTACCCTTGAAGATATCCTAGAAGAAATATTCGGTGAAATCGAAGATGAACACGATTATTCCGAAGAGTACTTAGAAGAACAAATCAATGAACGCGAATTCCGTTTTTCCGGACGTTTAGAAATAGATTATCTCAACGAAAAATTCGAAGAACTGAATTTTCCGGAAGGGGATTACAATACTTTGTCCGGTTATATCGTCATGACAACCGGTACGATTCCTGAACGTAGTAACCAAAAGGTCATCATGGGTGATTATACATTCATCCTAGAAATGGTCAGTGAAACAAAAATAGAAACAGTCCGGGTCATATTGCCCGACAACAAGGAAGAAGACAACTAAACCTAGCGAACCATGAAGTCGTTCCTAAGAAGTTGGTATCACTCTTTTCCCATTCAATTGGTCATCCTCCATTTGAAAAGCAACCTCTTTTTGCTCAGTATATGGTGCTTTTTCTTGATGATCGGCCTAGGATGGTTCGGAAAGAACTTCGGAATAATGTACCTCGTACTCACACCGGAATATTTAGGAGAAGTGGACTTTTTCAGTTTTTGTTTGGTGGGTCTCGCTTTCGGAGGATTTCTAGTGACTTGGAATATATCCACATACATACTACATTCTCCTCAATTCCCGTTTTTAGCATCCTTAAAACGTCCCTTCGCTAAGTTTTTCCTGAACAATTCGCTGATACCTTTGACCTTTTTGGTCATATTGGTTTGGAAGATGATCGACTTTCAATGGTTCTATGAAGTCTGGGATGGGTATCGAATCTTTATGAATGTCATGGGTTTCGTGTTCGGTATCGGAGCCACCCTCATCATGACCGCCATGTATTTCATGCTGACCAACAAGGATATTTTCAATTATGTGAAGTCGGAACTTGAAATGCCGCCAAATCTTGACAAACCCGTCATGCCCGGTAACCGTGCAATGACAATGGCAGCGGTCAAAAAACTATCGGCGAACAGCCGCGTAAAGTCATATCTCAATGAATCTTTCCGATGGCGTCCGGTGCGTGATGTCAGTCACTATGAAGAGGAAAATATACTGAATGTATTTAGGCAAAATCATGTCAATGCCATCGTTGTTCAATCTGTCAGCATCGTGCTGCTGATTACTATGGGATATTTGATTGAAAATCCTTATTTCAGAATTCCCGCCGCCGCTAGCTTTTTTATTTTGGCTTCCGTCATCGTTTCGGTTGCCGGTGTAGTCAGCTATTGGTTGCACAAATGGACGAACCTCTTTGTCATCCTGCTAATTTTAGGAATCAACTTCATCACCAAATTCGACAGTGTCGATTATACCAACAAAGCTTACGGGTTGGATTATTCTCGCCTTCCGGCGGAATATTCGCTAGAAGATTTGAGGAAGTTCCAAACTCCCGAATTGATTCAAAAAGACAAGGAAGCGACCATCCGTATCCTTGAAAACTGGAAAAAGAAAAACAAGGGTGGACAACTGTCCGGAAAACCGAAGCTCGTCATCGTTTGTACCAGTGGAGGAGGCATGAGGGCTTCCTTGTGGACAACCCAGGTTTTCCAACAACTCAGCCAAGAAACGAATGATAGGTTCCTAGAACGTACCGCATTGATTACCGGCGCATCCGGCGGAATGATCGGAGCCGGATATTACCGCGAATTGTACCGAAGGAAAGTGTATGGTGATACTATAGACTTATACCACAAGAGCCATATTGATAATATTTCTAAGGAAATGTTGAACTCCTTGGCGTTTACTGTAGTTTCAAATGACATTTTCTTGCCCTGGGGACGCTTTGAAGACAACGGAATGTATTATCCGAAAGACCGGGGATACATTTTTGAATGGCAGATGAACAAAAACCTAGGAGGAATCCTAGACGTTCGCATCAAAGATTATGCTGAACCCGAGCAAAAAGCGGATGTCCCGATGATGTTCTTTACACCGGCCCTCGCCAATGACGGACGTAAAATGATTATTTCCCCGCAAGGTGTTTCTTACATGACCCAACCGCCGCACGGCGTTCATTTTCCCGAGGAAATAGGTTATGATGGTATTGACTTCGGAAGGATGTTCAGCGACCACAAACCTTATGATTTGAAACTGACTTCGGCAATTCGTGCCAACGCCTCGTTCCCGTTTATTTTACCTAACGTAGTACTCCCTTCCGAACCTAGAATCGAACTGGTCGATGCCGGTTTTATGGACAATCGCGGAATGGGAGGGGCATTTCGATTCGTCAATGTATTCCGAGATTGGATCAAGAAAAATACCGGCGGAGTAGTCTTCGTCTTGGTCAATGGCAATGATCCGACAAAAGAAAAAAATCGGGCGAAACCCGGATTCATAGATTCATTCACCAACCCCTTGGGTGTAATGGGAAATATCGTTGACATACAAGATTATGAGCAAGATGTCGCCCTGAATTATGTCATCGATCTCCTAGGGGACGATTTCGTGGAATTCGTGCCATTTACCTACATCGCCGGCGACGGTACATACCGTGCATCTATGAGTCTTCGATTGACCGAAAGGGAAAAAATAGACGTGATCAACGCATATTACAACAAAGAAAATCAGGAAAGCTTGCGGCGACTCAAAAAACTTTTACGATAATTGTCAATGATTCAAATTACCGCTCCGGATTCATTTGCCGGTATCATTCATTTGCCGGGTTCTAAGAGTATCAGCAACCGCGCTTTGATTATTCGTGCCCTTTCGGGCGAAAATTTTTCATTAGAAGGGTTGGCGTCCGCCAAGGACACCCAAACCTTACTCGCATTATTGGCTTCGGATAATCATACATTGGATGCCGGTCCCGCCGGAACGACTTTCCGATTCTTGACCGCTTACCTTTCCTTTCGTTCGGGTTCGAATATCTTAACGGGCTCGGAAAGGATGAAACAGCGACCTATCGGTGTCCTAGTAGATGCATTGCGAGAACTAGGAGCGAACATCACATATTTAGAAAATGAGGGATATCCGCCCTTGCTGATCGATTCCCCGGAAGGGGAGAACAACAAGCGGGAAATTAAAGTGGCCGCGGATATTAGCAGCCAATATATCTCTGCCTTGCTTATGGTGGCACCAACACTAGAAGACGGATTGGAAATCAAGTTTGAAGGGAAGCCGGTTTCCCTGCCTTATATCCGGATGACCCTGAGAATGATGGCCCGATTTGGTGCGGAGTATCAAGAGTCGGAGACCGGGATTTCCGTAAAGCCCGGCAAATACAAGGGAACCCCTTTTCGGGTGGAGGCCGATTGGTCGGCGGTCTCCTACCATTATGCGATAGCGGCTATAAGCCAAGGAGCGGAAATAGAAATTCATGGGCTTTATCCCGACAGCACCCAAGGAGATAGTGTCATCCGCACCGTTATGGAGTCCTTTGGGGTTTATACCACATTTGAGGAAAAAGGAATTCGAATCACCCGGCGTCCCGATACGAAGTTGCCGGAGAAGTTCGAATATGATTTTACGGAATGTCCGGACATCGCACAAACCTTGGCGGTTATTTGTGGGGCATTAGGGGTTCCGGCAAAGATGACCGGTCTCAAAACCTTACGGATAAAAGAAACGGATCGCATCAGTGCCTTGAGAATCGAACTGGCAAAAGTCGGTGTGTCCGTTACCGAAATCGGGGACGATGAAATGCACATTTCCGGGCAGGCCAATGTGAAAGAACCTGTTTTCAAAACCTATGAAGACCACCGGATGGCGATGGCATTCGCTCCCTTGGCTATCCTAGGAGAAATCTCTATTGAAGAACCGGAAGTCGTCGTCAAGTCCTACCCCGAATTTTGGGAAGATATTTCCCGACTAGGTTTTTTAATCAAGAAGAATGGGTAACATGCAACAAGAAGACATCATTCAAAAACTGACCGACTTATTCTATCGTCATGTCGGAGAGCAACCTATCTCTATAGAGCGGTTCCCCAGAACCGCTTCCGGACGATCATATTTCCGGATGAGTACCAAGGAGCGTCGCCTTATCGGTTCCTACGGCAAAGATTCGGCGGAAAACCGAGCGTTTATTCGTTTTACCGAGCATTTTAAGAAGGCCGGCATACGAGTGCCCGAAGTATTGGAATCGGAAAATGATACTTTTTATATCCAAGAAGACCTAGGGGACGAATCATTGATGAACCGAAACCACGCTGTCCGAAAGTCTGCCGAGGACTTTCCCGAAAGTTTGGAGTTGTTGTACAAAAAGTCCATTGACCAATTGACTCGAATGCAAATCGTAGCAGGAAAGGACTTGGATTATTCGAATTGCTACTCAAGGCAAGCCTTCGATAAGACCGCGATGATTTGGGATTTGAATTACTTCAAATATTACTTTCTCAATGTATCGGGCATCTCCTATGATCCGCAGTCTTTAGAAAATGATTTTCATGCATTGGCGGATTATCTATTGTCTACGGATACGGATTATTTTCTTTTCCGCGACTTCCAGAGCCGCAATATCATGCTGGTTGAAGACGAGCCTTATTTCATCGACTACCAAGGCGGAATGAAAGGTGCTTTACAATATGATTTGGCGTCCTTACTATATCAATCCAAAGCGAGGATTCCCCAAGCACTCAGAGAAAAATTATTGGATTATTACATGGAATCGGCGAGTCGTTTCGTTTCCATCAAAAAGGAAGAATTCACTGATTATTATTATGGTTATGTGTTGATTCGCCTGATTCAAGTCCTAGGAGCTTACGGCTTCCGCGGATTGATTGAAAAGCATGAATATTTTATAAATAGTATCCCCCATGCCTTGGATAATTTGCGTTGGTGGTTGGATAATATCCAATTGCCGATAGACATCCCCCACTTACTTAGAATATTAAAGGATTTGATAAATGCTCCGAGGTTCAAAGCCTTCGATCGGGCAAAAGGGGAGGCGAGTCCTTTGGTTGTGAAAATCAGTAGTTTTTCTTTCCGTGAAGGAATACCTGAAGATCATTCCGGAAATGGTGGTGGCTTCGTGTTCGATTGTCGGTCAATCCATAACCCGGGCAGATACGAACCCTATAAAACCCAAACCGGACGAGACAAACCCGTTCAAGATTTTTTGTTGTCCCAAAGTCATATGCCCGAATTCCTGATTCATGTATACGATATAGTGGATAAGGCAGTGGAGTCCTATATAGAACGGGATTTTTCGAGTTTGATGGTCAACTTCGGATGTACGGGTGGACAACATCGATCCGTCTTTGCCGCAGATAGCCTCGCCAAACATTTAACGGAAAAGTATGGAGTGGAAATCCAGCTCAGCCATGTCGTACAAGAGCGAAAAAACTGGGTGAATGAGCGGTATTGAACCGCTTCAATAAAAAACGGCAAGTATGGAAAACCCATACTTGCCGTAAAGTTTTTTTTCAAAAAAAAATTATCCCATAAGGAGCGACTTCACCTTAGCGGAAACCGTTTTTCCGTCCGCTCGTCCGGCGATTTCCTTGGTAGCCATTCCCATGACTTTACCCATGTCCTTCATAGAAGAAGCACCGGTTTTTTCGATAATTCCTTTGATGATATTTTCCAAATCCCCTTCGCTCAATTGCTCGGGCAGGAATTGCTCGATAGTATCGATTTCTTCTTGTTCGATCACTGCCAAATCGTCTCTTCCTTGTTCCTTGTAGATAGCGATAGAGTCCCTACGTTGCTTGACCAATTTTTGCAACAATTTAATTTCTTTTTCTTCGGTCATTTCCGCTCCGCTTCCGTCTGTTTTAGCGAGAAGAATGGCGGATTTGATGGCACGGATACCACGCAAGGCGGACTTGTCTTTGGCCTTCATGGCATCTTTGAGTGATTGCATCACACGTTTTTCCAAATTCATGATGAATTATTTTAACAATTTATCGTATGGTTGATTCAATGTTTGAACCGCGAAAATAGTTCAATCTTAATAAATACAGGTTTGTGTGGTGACATCATTCAATACCTGTGCGTCATAATTTAGGTTTTTTAACCTCGTATTTTGATATAAATTTGTGAGACCATCGTTTCAAAAAAGTAACTAGTAAATCTAAATCGTATGATGATCAAAAAAATAATGATACCGGCCATCGCATTGGTGATGACGGCTATGTTGATATCCGGCTGTAAGGGCAGCGGAGGAGGGTTCAATTTGTTCAGTGTCCAGCAAGACATGGAACTGGGACAACAAGTGAAAGCGGAAATCGCATCGAACCCTCAGCAGTTTCCGGTGATTCCTGAATCTAGGAATCGGGAAGCTTACCAAATCATCCGGGCGATGACAAACGATATTCTCAATAGCGGGAATGTCGCTCATCGCGACAAATTCGCATGGGAGGTTTATTTGATTGATGACGATCAAACCCTCAATGCCTTCTGTACGCCCGGAGGGTATATCTATGTCTATACCGGATTGATT
>JAHDCE010000610.1 GCA_020630045.1 Saprospiraceae bacterium
CCAGAACCCTTCAGGGAATAATGCGATTTAACTCCCTGAAAATTTATTGCCGTTGCCACTCGTCGGGATTCCCGGCGAGTGGCCTCATAAAAAAGCCTGTTGAAATTCACTCTAAATCATTGAATCATGCAAAATGTAAACTCAACAAATGTAACCAAGTTACGAGGGATAGAATTTATACTTTAGTTGCTAAATCTGCTTCGATAATCCACTAGTATTTTTTTATTTAAAAAATTGTCGAAGTGCAAGCAAAAGTTTATCCAAAAGAAAATTTCAGTATTAAAGCCTGGGCGGAAGAAGACCGCCCTAGGGAAAAGTTAATGGTCAAGGGGCGTCATTCTCTATCGGACGCAGAATTAATCGCCATTTTATTAGGATCGGGTTCTCGGGAAGAATCCGCGGTGGATTTGTCAAGGCGAATGTTGTCAGCTATGGACAATAATCTTTATGAATTGGGCAAAAAATCAATATCCGAGTTGTGTAAATTCAAGGGAATCGGTCCGGCGAAAGCCATTACCATAGCTGCTGCGATGGAACTGGGAAGAAGGCGCCAAATGGGGCAACCTATCGAAAAGCGGCAAATCAAGAGTAGTAAGGACGCATTTATTGAATTGGCTCCCCTTGTCATGGATTTACCTCATGAGGAGTTTTGGATTTTAATGATGAACCGTGCGAATCGAGTAATCGCCAAGGAACAAATCAGTACGGGAGGTGTAGCCGGAACTGTGGTGGATGCGAAGATTATTTTTTCAAAAGCCTTGACGCATCTAGCATGTGGAATTATTTTGTGCCATAATCACCCTTCCGGGAACTTGAAACCAAGTCGAGCGGATATCGAAATCACAAAAAAGCTAAAACTTGCAGGAGATGCCTTGGAGGTAAAAGTTTTAGACCACCTCATTATAGCAGAGAAAGGTTATTTCAGTTTTGCCGATGAAGGCAAGATGTAAATTGTAATCTTCTTTGAAGTCTAGGAGTTTTCAATTCTTTACTAGCTTTGTGCCAACACTTGGACAGTTTAGGTGTTGGTAGATTATGGCCGAAAACAAACAGAAGTTCGATATTCATTTATTAGGGAGGGTACTTGCCTTGGCGAAGCCATACCGGGGAATATTTATCTTAGCGGCTCTGCTCTCCATTACTATCGCCCCGGTAGCGGTACTTCGTCCCTATCTGATACAGTATACAGTCGACCATCACATTATCCAATTTGATTTTGACGGATTGCAATTCATGATTGCCGTTCTTATCGGTGTTTTGTTTTTGCAGGCTATCATGCGGTATGTTTTTATCTATTCTACCAGTTGGTTGGGGCAGTCGGTGATTAGGGATTTGCGGGTACGAGTTTTCGGGCATATCATGAGTTTACGATTGAAACACTTCGACCGTACTCCGGTCGGACAATCGACCACTCGAACGATTAATGATATCGAAACCATCAATTCTGTATTTTCACAAGGAGTCATCACGATTATTGCAGATGTTTTGACGGTTATTTTCGTACTGATCGTCATGTTCTCATCTAGTTGGAGATTGACCTTTATTTGTTTGGCGACTATGCCTTTCTTGATTTGGGCCACTTATATTTTCAAGGAAAAAGTAAAAGCAGCCTATCAAATCGTCCGAACTCAGATTTCGAACATGAACGCTTTTTTACAAGAGCGGATTACAGGAATGAGAATCGTTCAGATTTTTAATGCCGAGCAACAGGAATTGGATCGATTCAAAGACATCAATCAAACTTACACCAAAGCGAATTTGAATTCGATCCTATACTATGCCATATTTTTTCCTGTCGTTGAAATCCTTTCCGCCACTTCACTAGGATTGATGGTTTGGTGGGGAGCTAGAGGAGTTTTGAGTGGAGAAGTCACCCTTGGAGTATTGGTCGCATTTCCCTTGTATTTGGGTATGTTGTTCAGACCTGTCAGGATGTTGGCGGATAAATTCAACACATTACAAATGGGGTTGGTAGCCGCTGATCGTGTCTTCGGGATTTTAGATAATGAAGAAAAAATAAAAAACCAAGGAAACACCATCATTGAATCTCTAAAAGGTGATATAAAATTTGAAAATGTAAATTTCTCCTATGATGGTATCACTCCTATATTAAAGGATATTTCTTTTGATTTGAACCAAGGAGAAACCTTGGCTATAGTTGGTAGTACCGGGTCAGGGAAAACGACCATCATCAATGTATTGAACCGTTTTTATGAGATTCGAAAAGGGGCGGTTTTGATTGACGGAACCAATATAGAAGACTACGAATTGACCTCCTATCGCAAAAGATTGTCCATGGTTCTACAGGATGTCTTCTTGTTTTCCGATTCGGTTTTGGAAAACATCAGATTACGGGACACCTCTATTTCTAGAGAAAAAATCATCGAATGTGCAAAGATGATAGGAGCACATGAATTCATTGAAAAACTCCCGGATGGTTATGAATATCAGGTCATGGAACGTGGAGCGACTTTGTCAATGGGACAAAGACAATTGATTTCATTTGTACGGGCCTTGGTATTCGATCCCGATATTTTGATATTGGATGAAGCGACATCGTCCATTGATCCGGAAACAGAAGGCGTTATTCAATACGCAATTGAAAAATTGATTGAAAAACGAACGTCGATAATTATAGCGCACCGATTAACGACCATTCGCCATGCACATCAAATCATGGTTCTTGATAAAGGAAAAATCCAAGAATTGGGAACACATGAAGAGTTGCTGCGACTCGAGGCTGGGCATT
>JAHDCE010000611.1 GCA_020630045.1 Saprospiraceae bacterium
CTCATCCTTTTTCCTTCTTGACACTTCGATGGTGATGCCGTTTTGCATGACGACAATATGAATATCCATATCTTCAAATGCCGCATACCGGTCAAAACCGATATGCGGCGAAATTTACATCAATACAATCAATTATTGTTTCAAAACTCTGAATACACGGTAGTCTCCTCCCTCCATTGTCACTCGAACAAAATAAACACCGTTAGGCAAGTCTGACACATCTAAAGACAAATTGGAACCGGAAGAATATTCTTCCATCATTCTCTTACCTGACACGTTCCGAATTTGGACGGATATATTTTCAGTAGACGGCCAATTGATTTGAATAACATCATTCACAGGATTCGGATAAACGGTAGGTTCTCCCTTTACCATTCTCATGCCACCTCTCGGGTCATCCGAAGGAACTGTGAATACGAAGACATCCGAATAAGGCCCATAAGTCTCACAAAGTTTCCGCACCCTTACCTTGTAAGTTTGCCCGGGTGTTAGGCCGGTCAGCATTTTGTAGGGATTCCAACTACCGGAAACATTCCAATTGTCAGTTCCATACAAAGCGTATTTTACTTGATATTTTTCAGCTTCGGGATCGGCTTCCCAAACCAAGCGGGATTGTCCATCCGGTATCTTTTCAATTCCTAGGATGGTCGGTGGAGAGCAATAGTCCAATGTAAATTCAAATATCGGACTCCACCTTGAATTCAATCCGTATTCACAAAGTGCGCGGACTTGGTACTCGTAAGTTTCACCATAAGACAGTCCACCCAATACTTTTTGCTGATGACCGGGTGTCGTCCCTTTCACTGTCCAATCCGTAGTGCCCTTCAATCTATATCTCACTTTGTATTTCATATTTCCCGGCACTTCGTCCCAACGTAACTTGACCGCCGGCTCTCCTGAAACCTGAAGGAAATCATGCTCATGATTTTCGGGAACATGACAGTAATTCTCGATATACCGATTTGTGCCATAGTAAATTTCATGGTCAGTGGTATTCGTGATAATCGGATCATTATTATCAAAATAAATGGCCGCTGTGTTTTCAATAATGGTGCCTTCCGGCAAATCCTCCAATTGGTCCACCTCAAAAACAATGAAGCCTTGGCTCTCTGCTAAGTTGGTGGTGCTGTCCGGCAGATTGATATTATCGAATGTCCATTCCAGCACCCTAGGGCCATGCATCCTAAAAGTGTAATCATGGCTGGATGCTCCCGGTTTTACGGAAAAAATATCCAATTCCATAGAAAGCGTATCTCGGATAACTACTGTCAGTGCCGTGTCCGTTCCCGTATTTTGGAAGCGTATCAGGTACTCCATTTTTTGGTTCGGAGCGATTAGATTGGTTTTACCGACTCCTAGCGGGAATCCGGTTTTATCATTGGGGTCATAACTAGCAGTTACGATTCCGCAATAAATATCGACGATGGGATCTCCGTCATTTTGAGGAAAAATGTTTCCTAGTCCGGGTGTCCAACTATTACCGTCTCCACAATTCTCAACAAACGCATTGGGTTGGGAGTTTCCGGGATGTAACGGATGTTGGTCAGCTTGGAAATGCCATGTCTGACCTGTCGCCGGAAAAGCGAAAACAATCGTTTCTCCCCCGACCAATTGCACGGAATCAATCATCACCAAATCACCATTGACATAGACCCTGATTTGTGAAAAACAATCCATGTCCCCATCTCCAAAATCTCCGGTATTGGTCACTTCGAAATATATGCTGTCCTCTGTACAATACCCATCGACGGCCAGACTTGAATTATCCCAAGGAAACGGGCAATAACCCTCTCCGGGTTCATCATCTAATACACAAGGATCGACAGGCATTATCTCAGCACTGATGCATTTGGTTTCTCCTAGCATCAAATCGCAACTGGAGTTGACTGTTATCCAAAAGTCATAACAATCGCCGGGGTAAAGTGTCGTGTTAATTTGAAACTCATAAACATTCCCGCCAAGGGGCGTATAAGGGATAGAGGCCGCCGTAGGTACGAAGTCCGGTCCTAGGTCGACATGGACAATAGCGGTCGTCAAAGTATCCGTGGCGTTATTGCCATTACAAGCATAAACGAATACTCGGTCATTGGTTCTACAAGGACGCATCAATGGCATATGGATACTGACGAATGGAGCTTTGCATTCGGTATCCGTTATCATTCCGAATGCGTCCACTCTCATGGCTTGTCCAGGATAAGCGACAGTAAAACTTTGACTTGTCGGGCAAGTAGCCCTCCAGTAATTCGGTTCGTCGAATGTGATGGTATAAGTGCCGGGAGCCAAATCGTCCACCTGCCATAACCCGTTTTCATTGGTTTGAACGACGATATCTCCGGGACGAATAATCGCATAGCGGTTTGCTAAGCCGGTTTCGTTATCATCCACGATACAATCTTCATTCAGGTCAAGATAAACCAAACCGGACACTCCTCTATTGGAACAAGTAATATCGAAGGGCATACTGCCCGGATTCAGGTTAATGGATAGATCATTGGAAGAGAAACCGCTAGTATTCTTCTTAGCAAGTGTCCAATTGGAAATGGAATGTGTAGTCAAATCAGTTGTAACGAAATCGTTCAAATCGAATTGCCCAGCTTCCCAACAAGGCCCTCCATTATCGGATGATTCGAATATTTTATCTAAATCCCAAATTCCGGACTGCTCATGTAACGGATTGTGATCAGCGATTTCCATTTGGGAACCATTCCAATAATTTTTCATAGAAACATTTTTCCGGGCATCAAG
>JAHDCE010000612.1:0-404 GCA_020630045.1 Saprospiraceae bacterium
TCAAGATAAAATTTGTCGCTTGTAGCCAATTGATGGAATTTTAAACATGCTCTTAGTTATATACCCGAAATGAAGATTGGAATGAAACTAAAATATCTTTTGAGCACCTTGCTTTTATTCAATTTCACCATTGTATGGTCACAACCACAAACGAATGAAAAAGTCATTCTGAATACAGATTCTATATCCATTCATGAACCGACGATAACCCCAACTGACGAAATCCGAGAGTTTCTCGATTTGCAAATGCACCCTACCATGCATATGACCTACTCTTTTTTCGGAGCAGGATTTGAATATTTTCCGGAAGGAAAAACACCCGACCTCACTTACAAGCACCAGTTTAAGAATGTCAATTTTGCCAACTTTTGGGAGAAAAACAACGGAGCTAGGATCATTGTTTC
>JAHDCE010000612.1:414-2741 GCA_020630045.1 Saprospiraceae bacterium
AAGAAGGCATTAAAAATCCTGAAAAAGCAAGGAAAGGAATATTGGAACAACTCGAATATGTCAATGAATTCGCAGCAAAGCATCCGGATAAATTCGTCGTCGCCAAATCACCTTCAGAAGTTCGCGAACTGGTCGCGACTACCAATAAAACTATTATCATCCACTCTATCGAAGGAGCAAGACAACTCGTCAATAGCCAAGAAGATGCTCACTTCTGGGCGGCACAAGGCGTCTCTTTCATGACATTAATCCATCTGCGAGATCATGAATTGGGGACTTCTGCCATCAAACCCGGATTCGTTATGAAGCTCATCAATATGAGGGGAGCCATCAAAAAAAACAGCAAACGGGGAGGCTTGACCGAATTGGGCAAACAAACCATCTTGTGGTTGGCCAAAGCGGGCATCATGACCGATATCACGCATATGTCCGATGCGGCAAGGGAGGATGCATTGGATTTTATGGAAGCACACGACATACCTCCCATTTCTACACATGACCTTTATCGTCCCATCCAAAACCACCCTAGGGGAATTTCCAAGGAACAAATCATCAGGATATACAAAAACAAAGGATTCGTGAGTCTTCCTATCAGTGGCATTTCACTAATGCCATACCATCCGAAACCGCCTTATGATACCATGCTGGATACTTTGTCCTGCCATTGCCAAGGCTCTATCGATTCTTATCGATTCACCTATGAGGAAATGAAAAAACACATCGAATCTAATTACCAGCGAATTACTGGCGATTCACTTCTTTCATTCCATGAATTGACAGAAAAAGAAAAGGTCGCTCTCTCTATTGGTTTCCAAAGTGACTTCAATGGATGGTTGAACCATAGCCGCCCTAGATATGGAGACAAGGGATGTTTTGAAATAGAAAAGGAAGATACGTCCAACCCGATTGAATTGGACGGTATGCCCCATCCCGGATATCTCATTCACCAATGGCAGTACCTAGAAAACCAAGGAGTCGATTTAGAACCTATCAAAAGGAACTCAGAACGATTTCTTCAACTTTGGGATTATTTTATTCAAAATCGGGAAGAGAGATAGGACATTTAACAATTGAAACAAAGTATGACAATACACCTTTTAGATAATCGGATTTTGGTTATGGAATCAAAAAACCGTTTCTTGTGGTTTGCTATTGAAATTGTTGGGAATGTCATTTTAGGAAATTACCAAGCGGATTGTATCTATTTGTATTTCAAATTGTCCCGGACGATTTCAGTAAAGAGTTGAAATAAGAAAGAATCAAAGGAATGAGGATAGTATTTATGGGAACCCCCGGATTTGCGGTTCCTTCCCTTAAAATTTTAGTAGAAAACGGATACGAGGTTGTCGGAGTCATCACAGCTACTGACAAGTACGGTGGTCGAGGAGGGAAAAAACTCATTGAATCCGAAGTTAAGAAATATGCAAAAGCGGCAGGGCTTCACATATTACAACCCAAAAACTTAAAATCACCAGAGTTCATCAAAGAGCTCGCCACTTTGAAAGCTGACCTACAAGTTGTCGTAGCTTTCAGAATGTTGCCCGTTGTGGTTTGGGACATGCCCCCGATCGGAACCATCAACTTACATGGATCAATGCTTCCTAATTATCGGGGAGCCGCTCCGATTAACTGGGCGATTATACGGGGTGAAAAATCTACGGGAGTCACTACTTTTTTCCTCAAACACGAAATAGACACCGGTGATGTCCTCATGCAAAAATCCCTCCCTATCCACAAGGACGACACGGCGGGAGATGTGCATGACAGGATGATGCATATCGGTGCTGAGGTCGTACTGGACTCCGTGCGTACCATCGAGCGTGGAAACTATGAATTGATTCCCCAAGAAAAAATGACGCTTAATCATCCGCTTTCAGCGAAAGCGCCGAAATTGTTTTCTGAAAACCTAGGAATCGACTTTCAAAAATCCACGGACGAAATATTCGACTTTATCCGTGGATTATCCCCCTTCCCTACTGCATGGACGACCTTGGATGGGATGAAGATGAAAATATTTAAAGCCGAAAAAATAATAGAATCGCATGATGTGACGCCTGGTGAGTTCGTGGTCGAAAACAAAAAAAGTTTAAAAATCGCCACCAATGACGGATTCATCCGCATCCTAGAACTTCAAATCGAAGGAAAGAGAAGGATGTCCATCAAGGATTTCTTGAATGGATATCAATTTGAGGGGCACTCTCAAAGAGGGAAAAACATCTAATCACCATTGTTAAAAATCAAATTCCATAACCCAGCTTTCTTTTTTCCTTGGGTCGCCTATCTCCTCGTCGGTACGATTGCTCTGATGTTTCTAGAAAAAGGAGATC
>JAHDCE010000613.1 GCA_020630045.1 Saprospiraceae bacterium
TTGTTGGTAAATTTGGGAACTCCCGATTCTCCTTCCCGAGCCGATGTTTACAAATACCTTAAACAGTTTTTATTGGACCCTCGGGTTATCGATATCAATTGGTTGGCAAGGAACCTATTAGTCAGGGGCATTATCGTCCCATTTCGTTCGGGGGCTTCCGCCAAATTGTATAAAAAACTGTGGACTGAAGAAGGTTCGCCCTTGCTTGTTTATGGCAATAAATTGACGGCGGGCGTAAGGAAGAGTTTAGGCGATGATTTCGTGGTGGAATTGGCGATGAGATATCAGAATCCGTCAATAGAAAGTGGTTTAAAAAAATTGTTGTCGCAAGACCTCAAAGAAATTATCATATTCCCACTCTTTCCGCATTATGCATCGGCCAGTACCGGTTCGGTTCATCAAGAAGTTATGCGGCTTTTATCCAAGGAACAAAATATCCCTCAAGTCAAATTCATCAATTCGTATTATGACAATGATGCGATGATCGAGGTGTTTGCGGAACGGGCACAGGTTTATGATATCGAATCGTATGATCACATATTATTCAGCTATCATGGATTGCCGCAACGACAAATCAGAAAAGGGGATGATTTCGGACACTGTTTCAAGGAAGGTTGTTGCGATCGTATTTGTCATGAAAACAAATATTGCTATTCCGCCCATTGTTATGCGACCACTCGTAAACTCGTGGCAAAATTAGGATTGGAGGAAGGCAGTTATACCACTTGTTTTCAATCCCGTTTGGGTCGTGACCCTTGGGTACAACCCTACACCAGCGATGTGCTAAAAGTACAGGCGGACGCCGGAGCTAAACGGCTCCTAGTATTTTGTCCCGCTTTCGTTGCCGATTGTTTGGAAACGACCATTGAAGTTTGTGAAGAATATCAAGAAGAATTCGAGGAAATGGGAGGTGAACATGTCGACTTGGTAGAAAGCCTCAATGACCATCCGAAGTGGATCCAAGCGGTCTGTGATATGATATTGGAGCATGTTCCTGAAAAGGTATCCTAGGAAGATAATCCTCTATTCAAACAAAAAAAATAGCCGGTGCGATGCACCGGCTATTTTTTTGAATTCTATTTTTTAGGCTTGACGTCCACTTCAATCCTTTTGTCTTGGTTGGCCAATTGCCAGATGGTATGGAAAACCAATCGCCCGACCTTTTCCGTTTTTTGGAAATTAATTTTTTCGGGAGTATCCGAAGGTTGGTGATAATCGACATGAACACCGCTGAAATAGAAGACTGCCGGGATGCCTCGCTCTGCAAAGTTGTAGTGATCCGAACGATAGTAATATCTGTTGGGATCGTCTTCCTCGTTGTAAGTGTAATCCAATTTCAGGTTCACATACTTTTCATTTGCCGCTTCGTTGATATCATGTAATTCCGTGCTGAGTCGATCCGCTCCGATTACATATATATAATTAGGATTGTCCTTATATTTTTCATCCGAACGCCCCACCATATCCACATTAATATTAGCTACTGCATTTTCTAGGGGAAAAACCGGATGTTCGACATAATACTTCGATCCCAAAAGTCCTTTTTCCTCACCCGAAACAAGCATGAAGAGAACGCTTCTTCTAGGTCCGACTTTGCTGTCTCTCGCTTTTGCGAATGCTTCTGCTACATCCAAAACGGTAGAGGTACCGGAGCCGTTGTCATCAGCGCCATTGAATATCTCGTCTCCCCTTACTCCCAAATGGTCATAATGGGCGGTTACGATAATCATTTCGTCCTTGAGCTTAGGGTCGGTTCCTTCCACCAATCCCAAAACATTTTCACCATAAATGGTTTTGGTTTCCTTTTCCATTCCTAGGGAAAGATCCGTATTGAAACGTAGGGATGCCGGGCGTCCTTTTTTCGTCGTTTTCTTTCTGGTTTTCAAAAATTGCTTCTTCTTTTTACCGACTATCGCTTCGGCGACTTCTTTCGAAATATAGAAATAAGAGATATTGTCTTTTACCGGATTATCTTCTGTCTCCATTGTTATGACACCTCTTAAAGAAGCATCGTTTTTTGACTTGGTTACATCTTGGATTTTGGGCACGATTACCAATACGGCCTTGACTCCTTTATCAGCAGCTAACGCCAACTTTTTTTCAAGGGTCCAATCAGAATTCTCCTTGGAACCAGTGACATGGGATTTGCCTTTTTTGCTCTTAGGTTCTCCATCAAAAATCATGATGGTTTGACCACTGACAACCACATTTTTATAGTCATCATATTTTTTATCAGAAATACCATACCCCAGATACAAGACTTCCTTTGTATTGATTTCTGCGGCCTTATTTCCCGTAAGGGGAGCTAGATAATCCCAATTCATTCGATAATCCTTATCTCCTACTTTTACTTGAGAGGAAGTCAAGCGTTCGAATTTGAATCCTATTTTTTGGTAATAGCTATCTCCGATTAATTCGGGAAGGCCCAAATTTTTAAAATGGTCGGCGATATATTGTGCTGCTTTGCGCTGTCCCGGCTGTCCGGTTTCACGGCCTTCATATTCATCGCTTGCCAATATATCCAAGTGGGTCTTTATGTCATCAGCGGTAATAGTCTCCGCTAGTTTTAGAACCGGATCTTTGAATTGGCCCTTGGTGATTTTAACCTTTGGAAGATCACCTTTGAATTGTTTTTTTACAGGTTCTGTTTTAGGTTGCTGGGCATAAGAAAAGGTATATCCTAAAACAAATACGAACAATAAAATTATCTTTTTCATCTCCTTGTTTTTAATTGTATCT
>JAHDCE010000614.1 GCA_020630045.1 Saprospiraceae bacterium
AGTATTGAATATGAAGTAAGACCAAACTCCTGCGACAACAATTAAAATGAATTGGGATTCAGTTAGTAAAAATCTCTCAAAATATGGTATAGGATACAACATAAAAATGATTTCCAACACCGACATCAACACCCACATTGACAAATAATAAATCGGAAAGAAGTTCAATATCCCCCTGGCTAAAACCCAAACGGCCAAGGAGGGATGGTTCCCATCCCTTATTTCCAATTCATTTAAATCATCTAATAAATTTTCCTTTCTCATCATAATGTATTCAATCGTCTACAATAAACAAAAGACATCACAACAGGGACAAAGACACCTACTAGCAAAATCATGGAGAACCTTACTTCATATTCACCCCAAATTATGTATGGCGGCCCCAATAAAATTAAAATGGTAATCAACAAGAATAACGGTAATAAACCGATACCCAGTAAAAACACAACACATGCCCGTACATTCAAATCATAGTCATCGTAATGATGATGCTTGTTCCAAACCCTAAATGTGACTTTAAATACATAATAAGAAAGCCACCCCACTATAAAAGCAAGAACGACAGAAAATATAACTGAGATAAAATGATAGAACTTGCTATCGTCATATAAGACGATTTCATCCTGAAAAAAGCTGATACAGGCTTCAATGATAAAAGCCGGAATATAATAAATAGGAAAATAACCGACAATATCCCTAGCGACCGTACCACCATTAAAGTGTGGCTCTTTCTTTTTTTTATCTCCTATCTCAAAATCATCTAACAATTCACTTTCTTTCATTATTTTCAAAGTTTTCCAAGGCGAGTAAAAGGGCGGATATTTTAGCTATTACCGCCATAAACATAGGAACCACAAACGGCATAGAAATTAATTCATTTCTACTGTGTGGGCTACCAATAAATACAATCGAAAATAATAAAATCGGGATACCCGATGTCAATAATATAAGTCCTAGACCTCCCTTAATATTATAGGGACGAATGCCATTGTGGAAATAGTGGTTTAACCACCGGAGAATTAAAGAGAAGAATAAAAATACGATGAAAAAATCAAAAATACACACCGCTATTTGTTCTGCTTGCCCTATGCCCACCCCCAAAACCCTACGAATGAAAGAACCCAAATAAAGGCTGACGGCAGTCATAGGAAACATGACCAAAAAATACACACAAACAAACATCATCACCGGCCACCAACTGAATCCATTTTGCTCTCTTGGATCATCCTCCGAAACATCTAATATTTTTGATTCGGTGTTCATGAAATGTTACAAATCAAATTCATCCTGATGTATCAAATAAAGGACATGTTGTTCTAAAGGATGGTCTTTTTCCAGCTTTGGATGTTTGAAATGCCCTTGCTTTTTCATACCGAGCTTTTTCATCACATGCTCAGAGCGAACATTCAAATCCGGAGTGAAGGAGCATACCTTGTCAAACCCCAGGGCATCGAAGCCATATTTCAAACAAGCCCGAGCTCCTTCGGTAGCGAACCCTTTACCCCAAGCGGAGCGTTTCAATCGCCAACCGATTTCCGGACAAGGAGTGCAATCCAAGTCAATCTTACAGTCGATGACACCGATAAAACCGATGAACTCGGAAGTTTCCAATTCATCCACCGCGAAGAAGGTGTAACCATGTTCAATCTGATGGTTCGCCATTCGGGCCAACAAGTCAGATGTCTCTTCAGGTTTCAGGACGGATGGAAAAAATTCCATGACTTCCTCATCCGCATTCATTTCCATAAAATGTGGTAAATCGCCGGGACGCCATTGGCGGAAGCCCAAACGTTCCGAATAGAACAGGTGATTCATGTTATTTAGTTTACTAGACCCTACGCCAAAGTCTTGATGCGTTCCTTGTAGGCGTTCATCATATTCGGCAAGTTGACATTCACCAACATCTTGGTAATCGGTCCGGGAACGAACATTTTCACCTTCGCATCTACAGCATAGGTCGCTTTACATTGACCGTCGCCGGCATCCTCGAATTCCCAAGAACCATTGGAACGACGGAACATATCTCCGGAATCGAACGACCAAGTGATTTTCATGTTCTCACGGTCTTCTACCATCCAAAGTCGATAGGTGAAGCTCTTCACCACGGATACACTGTACTCTACCAACTTCCGATTACCATCTACTTCCAAGACCTTACAACCTTTCATCTCGGAAAGGAAGTCAGGATAATGTTCATAATCAGATACAATAGCGAACATCTCCGCGGGTGAACAGTCGAATATTTCAGTTTTACTTGCTTTTGCCATAAGTATAAATTCAGGTTCGGTTTAAGTATGGTACACTGCGCAATAAGTAATTTTGATTTTTGAAATTGTCTTTTGTCTCAACTCCGCTTCACATCCTCACCTTAATAGCTATGGCTATTAGGTTCCGGGTGTTCATTGATTTGAGACAAAATCCATATCTCAAATTCTCAAAGAACTTATTACACACTGTACTTAGCATGCTGTTTTCAAAGTGATACAAAGATAAGTCATAATTTTTTTATTCGCAGATTCCTCATTCGTCCCTCATTAATAAATGTTATCGTATTATTAACAATAGCACTTGGACATCTCCTTTACATTTGTTCCGTCTTTGATTACGAATCATTATTTTCAAAACCAATCAGTCATGAGAAAAGGTCTTTCTTTGGCATGGATACTCCTTTGCCTTATTTCAATATCAAACGCTCAAAACGCATCCAAATTCATCTTTGAAAAGG
>JAHDCE010000615.1 GCA_020630045.1 Saprospiraceae bacterium
GCCGGTCTCAATGAGACCGGCCCGTTTGTTTATCAAGCTCTTTATTAATTACCCTCAATTTAGAAATAACGAGGAGTAACGATTTTCTTCTCTTTGTAATCGAAGTCATAACCCAACATCACATCGAAAGAACCTTTAGCGGCATCTCTCAATTTTGTTAGTGTAAAGTCATAAGCTATACCGATACGCAGACCATTGCGTAAGAAGTAAGCCGCCCAAATATCCGCAGAGTCAACAGAACTACGTCCGTCAAAGGCTTCGAATGAAGAACGGAAAGATGTTCCGACCCAGAGTGTTTCAAAAAAGAACAAGGACAAATCAACATCGAATTCAGTGGGAGCTCCCGCATAATTAGGACTAGAAGGATCGGAATCGAATTCACCGAATAATCCAACATTCTTAATCAAAAGCGAAGGCTTGAATTTGATGTCGCTGGTCACAGGCACCATACCTCCCGCCATAAAATAGTAATGGCGGTACAATTGTGCATTCTTCACGATATCCGGCGTAGTGTCGGCATCTCTCAAATCTTGATTCAAGATGTGAGGTACAGAAGCACCGACGTAGAAATGTGTCGAATAGTAATAAACACCCGCTCCAAAATTAGGGAACCACATATTCGGTGTCATATCGCTATCTTGATATGCGACATCATCCGGATCACGAATGTCCAATTTATTGAAATCCGCTCTCCAATTCATCACTCCACCTTGAAGTGCGAAACTCAACTTGTGTTCCGGTGAAAAATGAATGTGGTAAGCATATGACAAATTGATGTTCGTGGAACCGGTCGGTCCGATTTTGTCATTGATAACGCTCAAACCCACCCCTACTTTATTATCCAATATGGGTAAAGGAGTATGGATGGTAAACGATTGAGTAATCGGTGCACCATCAATCCCCCACCATTGCTGCCGGTGGATTGCCGCAATCGACATGAAATCATAACTACCTGCATATGCGGGATTGTATGACAATTGGTTGAACATGTATTTGGTGAACATAGGATCCTGCTGCGCCTTAACTTGAACGCTTAGGGTGAGTATCACCAACACGGAAAAAATTGTAAAGAGCTTCCTCATGGCCTAGGAATTAATTTCTTTTTAAAAATAGTCAAACTAATTTTTTGCCCAAAGGCATAGGATTTCCCCAACTCTAAAAGGAGGAAAAAACCTTTTAAAATTAACAGTCTCGGGAGCCAAAAAACTAAAGGAAGGCATACAAGGCAGAAAAATTGATTCAGTGGAAAAATACGATTCCTACAACTTTGAATCAATATCCGTGTCGCTCAATTAGTTTTGTTTAGTTACGTTCAACTGTCTTATATCAAAAAAAAAGCCAAAGTGATGAAGTTACCAAGGGGCGGAGACTTTTCTCCGTCCCTTGGTTCCTCCCATATCAGTTATTATCTATGGATCTGTAGGTAACCGTCTCTCTTAACGGTCTCCATTTCACCAGAATCCGGATTCTCTCGCTCGTACGTCAAGATGTAGAAGTAAGTTCCATCAGGAAGCGGCTTACCGTCCCATCTACCATCGAAGCGGATGTTGCGGTTGTCGTATCCATCTTCACGATAAACTTGGTTACCCCATCTGTTAAAGATACAAAGCGTATTCTCAGGATAAGTTTCGATTCCTTCGATGTAGAAGAAGTCGTTCACTCCATCGTCGTTAGGCGAAATACCGTTGTAAATAATCAACGTCTCACAGAAGTTGTTGACGAATACCCAAGCGGTATCACATCCTTCCATATTGCATATCGCATACTGGAAGCTATCCAATCCACAAGATTCGTCATCCGGCGTGTAGATGATTGTGTTATCATCCGTCACTTCTACAACTCCCATTTCCGGATCAGTCACGATATACATCGTATCCAATTCACCAGGAACAGTATCATTATCAAGAACTGTGATTTCAATCGGCTCGAGTACAGGATTAGCAATGGTATCATTCACAGCAACCGGTGGTTCACCAGTCATCGGACATTCAACATCGATAATCACAGTAGCTGTATCACAACCTACATCATTACACAACTCATACATCAAGGTATCCATTCCACAGAAGTCCGGATCCGGCGTCTAAACAATGGTCGTATCATCTACAACTACAGCAGTTCCATTCATCGGATCAAGTACGATGACTACTTCCGTTGCACCATTCAATGTATCATTTTCGATAACGATGATGGTAGAATCGGTCGTACCCACAGGCAATGTAACATTATCATCCACAGCTACAGGTGGAGTCATTGCCGGATCAGGAACAACATTTACAATGATGATTGTGGTATCGCAAACATTCAATGTCGTATCACAAACGATGATACATGCAGTATCCTGTCCTACTTCAACACCCAAGGCGTCGATTCCGATATTCACATCATCAATCATGATGTCAGCATTCGTTCCTGAAAGATCCGTACAATCGTTGTAGATCGTATCTGGTGAAACCACACATGGATCAACCAAGATATCGAAGTCAGTCATCGAACCTTCCATTACAGTCAAAGTAATGGTATCGGTCGGTGCACAATCGAGCGGCGTCACGGTGACTACAAGAATTGTAGTATCACAAACTCCCAAGTCATCGCAAACGACGATACAAGCAGTATCTACACCCGGAGTCAATCCTTCGTATTCGATGCACCAGTCGCTATCATCAGTGGTAATGAATGTGAATCCGACACTGTCGTCATCACCATCACACGCATCTTCGAT
>JAHDCE010000616.1 GCA_020630045.1 Saprospiraceae bacterium
CCCATATCGGAATGCTCACCTGTACGCCAAAGTTTTGACCCAAGTTGCGACTGAATTGTTCGAAATATGGAATGTCTTCCGTTGTTGTTTCTATATCGAATGACTCCGTTGTGATGCTTCCTTCAATGATGTCGCCACCCAACTCTAGAGAAATAGGTGTTGTTATGGTAGTAGGAACCGGATTGGTCATAAAAGTTCTGGCAAGGGAGGAATAATTGGTAGATATATTTCCAAATGCCGTAACGGTCGGGAATTTACCCGACTTGGCTATTTTTTCAGAAAGCAAAGCGCTTTCCAACCGTTTTTCTCCGGCTTGGACATTGGGTTGTTTTCCAACCGAAACCCTAAACAAGTCGGCACCGGTCAATGATTCCAAATTAGTATCTGTAGGAATACTTATTTCCGGCTTTTCCAATTCAATATCCTGATTAGGATCCAACTGCATGAGTTGTTTCAAATTGAGCATGGATAAGTCCACCGCGTTTTCAGCCGCGATAACTCCCTGTTCATTCCTAGCGATCTGTGCTTGGATATCCAATAAGTTATTTCGAGGAAGTGTACCGGCACGAACCAATTTATCCGTTTGGTCCAATTGTATTTTTGTTTGTTCCAATTGGTTGTTGGCTGCCGTCAATTGTTCACTGGCTAGAAGGACGTTTAAATAAGCTTCCGCCACCCTCAACGCAATATCTTCTGCGGATTGTTGCATATCCAATACAGCGGCCTGCTTGTCTATTTCGCTTTGGCGAATGGTATTTTTTATTCGTCCGCCATTGTAAATCAACATACCCGTACTAATAGAAAAACTATTATTCTGGAAAGATTGGTTGTCGAATGCGTTGGTCGTCGGGTCAATGGATCGACCAAAACTCAACCCATAAGAAATATTTGCATTGACATTCGGATAACGCGACATCTTCGCTTGATGATTATTGATATCCGCGTTGGCGATATTGATTTGCGTTTGTTTGACTGTCAAACTATTTTCTTGGGCGTGGCGTATACATTTTTCCAAACCCCAAGTGTCTTGAGCATGAATCCCAGAACAAACCAAACATAAAATAGAAACAAATATTAACCGATACATACCACATGGATTTTCCATTCCACAATGGTACGACACCAAAAAACAACCACAAAAGTAATTATATCAATATGGACAAACTCGGGATTAATTTTAAAAAATCCCCGATGAAGGAAACAAGTCTATTGTTCAAATGCGAACTGAACCAAATTGGAACCCATTCGCAAAGCTTTGTCTCTTAAACCCGGTGGATTTTTGTGAACTTCGGGGTCTTCCCATCCATCTCCTAAGTCTGTTTCATAACTATAGAAACAAACCAATCTCCCTTCATATATCAGTCCGAAGCCTTGAGCGGCTTTGTCATCATGTTTATGGATTTTAGGCAGCCCATTCGGGAAATCGAATTTTTGATGATAAATTTCATGTTGGAACGGAAGTTCAATGAATTCCAATTCCGGAAACACTTTCTTCATGGCAGGACGCACGAATGGATCCATACCATAATTGTCATCGATATGAAGGAATCCTCCCGCTAGGAGATACATCCTCAAGTTTTCGGCTTCTTGGTCGTTGAATACCACATTTCCATGACCGGTCATATGAACGAATGGATAGTTGAATATCTCAGCGCTTCCGACTTCGACCGTGGCGTAATCTTTATCAAGATTCGTGTTGAGTTTGGAATTGCAAAATGTCGTTAAATTGGGTAGGGCAGTAGGGTTGGCATACCAATCACCTCCGCCATTATATTTCAACAATGCCAATTTCATGGTAGGTTCTACCTCCGGGGTAATGAATGCCACTACTCCCAATAAAGCGACCATCATTGCGATGACAGAATATTTACTCATCAGTCGATTTTCTTTTTAAAATATGTGCCAATTGACAGGCTACGATTCCTGCGGTTTCCGTCCGGAGACGACTTTCTCCGATATTTGTCGGAACAAAGCCTTTCTCTAAAGCCTGCTCGATTTCCGAATCAGAAAAATCCCCTTCAGGACCAATTAATATCATAACATCTTTACTAGGAGAGATGTTGTCTAAGATATGTGTAGTTTCTCCTTGACAGTGACAAATGTAATGCCCGTCACCAGTCTGTAATTCACAATTTGATAAAAAATCGGAAAAAGATGTCAAGTCGTCAAGTTGGGGGAGATACCCCTTCAACGATTGTTTGGTAGCAGATAGGATTATTCTTTCTAGCCGATCTTTTCGAATTTTGTCTCGTTCTGAATGATCGGTCAAAAGAGGGGTAATCCGATCTACCCCTATTTCCGTCGCTTTTTCCAAAAAACCTTCAAATCTGGAAATGTTTTTCGTAGGAGCGACCACCATATGTAAATGGAAATTATGCCTGCCGAAGTTTTCTTGCTTCTCTAGGATTTTTAAACTGACATCCCGTTTTCCAAAATCCAAAATAGTGGCATGATAAAGTCCGCCCATTCCATCAATGAACCGAATGTCGTCACCTCTCCTTTTTCGGAGGGATTTGATACAGTGTCGGGCTTCCTCTTCTTCGAGAATCGCTAAATCTCCCTTTATATTTTGGGTAAAAAACAATTGCATTCGGCAAATGTACAAAAAGAAGAAGACCGACTGCAAAGCCGGTCTTCAAGTGTGTGTTTGTGTAAGTACCTAGCCAAAAGTAATCGAATAATGATTTTCAAGGGTATTTTTGTTTTAGTCGAGGGAA
>JAHDCE010000617.1 GCA_020630045.1 Saprospiraceae bacterium
TTACCCGCTAACGCGAAATTTTCCCTTGACGCGAAATGGTTTCCCAAAATTAAACGAAATACAGTTCCCGCTTGGTGTATTCATATCATCATTTTTCAACTCTGTGTCGTCTACTTTTACGCCGGACTCGCCAAGCTGAATAGCGATTGGATGACGCGTTTTATGCCCCTAGCTATTTGGCTCCCCGAACATGATTTTATTCCAATATTAGGCAACTTGTTTAAATACGAATTTACTGCAAGGATTTGTAGCTATTTCGGAGCATTTTATGACCTGTCCATATGGTTGTTTTTATTAATTCCATCAACGAGAAAAATCGCTTATATATTTGTTTTAGGATTCCATATAATGACCGGGTTATTATTCAATATCGGTCTGTTTCCATACATCATGATTCTATTCACGACCATATTTTTTTCATCCAAATGGCATGAAAGAATACTTGGTAATTTAGGCTATGTTTCTAATGAAATAAAGACATATCCTTCCACTAAAAAATGGGTAGTCGCACCATTGGTCTTATTCATGTTTTTCCAAATAATTTTCCCCTTACGGGGAATGGCCCTTCCGGGAAATATTTTGTGGCACGAACAAGGTTATAGATTTTCTTGGAGAGTGATGTTAATAGAAAAAAGCGGTACCATTTCTTTTTCTATTTCAGACCCGAAAACAGGTAAGGGGGGAGAGGTGGATCACACAAAACACCTCACCGAATTCCAAGCCAAACAGATGGCGATACAACCCGACATGATTCGGCAATTCGCCTATTTTTTGGAAAAAAAATATAAGAATGAATTTCAATTGATTGACCCTGAAATTTACGTCAACAGTCATGTCGCATTGAATGGAAGGCCCTCAAAAAGATATATCCGACAAGACCTCGATTTGACGAACCCATCCATTCCGACAAGGGAATTCATCATACCATTTGAAAACTGACGCATGAACAAACGAACATACTTCATACTCGCATTTTTATTCTTTTTTATTGGTTTATCAGCCCAATCCAAAATGGCTGAATTGACCATACAAATTGTAGATGTAAATGACGAGCCAATTCGTCAAGCAGAACTATATATTGAAGATTTTTCAAACTTCGAAAAGACGGATGAACAAGGAGAAGTAAGATTTGAAAACGTACCTTATGGCGAATATCTTATTCATATATATAAAGAAAATTATCAAACTCAAAAAGAAATAGTAAAGGTCGTTTCAGCAAAACATTCTTTCAAGTTCAAGCTCCTTGGATTGGAAGAAAATTTGTCCGAAGTCACCGTTTCAGAAAAAGGAATGAGCGGTGGAATGAGAAGACTACGTTCGGTCGAAGGATTCGGTATTTATGCAGGGAAGAAAAGCGAAGTTGTTGAATTAGAGAATATTACCGGTAGTGTGGCTACTAATAACCCTAGGGAGGTTTTTAAAGGAGTGGCCGGCTTGAATATTCAAGAAAATGATGGTGGTGGGTTGCAATTGTCGATTGGGGCAAGGGGCTTGGATCCGAATCGGACAGCACACTTTAATACTAGGCAAAATGGCTATGACATCAGTGCCGATGCCCTAGGTTATCCGGAAACTTATTATACACCACCCGTTCAAGCCCTTTCAAGGATAGAGGTAATCCGAGGAGCGGCTTCTTTGCAATATGGGTCTCAATTCGGAGGTCTTTTAAATTTTGTATTCAAAGAAGGAAACCCTCAAAAACCAATTGAGTTTTCTACAGAAAAAACACTAGGGTCATTCGGTTTTTTAAACTCATTCACAACCTTGGGTGGACAATATAAGAAACTGAATTACTATTCGTTTTATCAATATAAAAAAGGAGACGGCCAACGTCCCAACAGTGAATTTTATCAAAACAATGCTTTCGCCTCCGTTCGTTTGGATATCAATAAAAAGATGACCGTCGGAGTTGAATATTCATTTATGAAATACTTAGCCCAACAGCCCGGTGGATTAATGGATTTCGAGTTTGATGAAAATCCTTATCAGTCTAAAAGGGAAAGGAATTGGTTCCGTGTAAATTGGAACTTGGCCGCTATTAATTTGGATTATGATTTTAATGAAAAAACAAAACTAAATTCAAGGACTTTTCTCTTGGCAGCAGGAAGAGACGCCCTAGGAGAATTAGGCCCTATAAATAGACCCGATCCCCTACGTGAAAGAGACTTGATATTGGGCTCCTATTTGAACTTCGGAAATGAAACTAGATTACTACATCGCTACACCATGAATGGGCGTCCACAAACAATAATCGGGGGAGTAAGATATTATCAAGGTTTTACAAAAAATATTCAAGGTTTCGCATCGGACAAATCGGATGCGGATTTCTCATTCATCAACCCGGATAAACCAGGTAAAGCCGAGTATGAATTTCCAAGTAGGAATATATCTTTATTCGCAGAACATTTGTTCAAGATTACTGATAAATTATCCATTACGCCCGGGGTAAGATATGAATATATAAAAACTTCCGCGGAAGGCTATTTCACACAACGTGTCACCTCTGGCGGACAAGTCATTTTTGAGCAGGATTTTGAGGATGCTAGAGAGAACGGCCGGTCTGTCTTATTGGCCGGAATCGGAGTAGGGTGGCGCGCTTCAGAAAACCTCGAGTTGTACACGAATTTTTCAAGAAATTACCGCAGTATCAATTTTACCGATTTAGTCGTTTTTAATCCCAACTTGCAAGTAGATTCCACACTTCAAGATGAAAAAG
>JAHDCE010000020.1:0-7960 GCA_020630045.1 Saprospiraceae bacterium
CTCTGGATTTCAAGGAGGAATATGTCATTATTTCCAGGACATTGGCCACCATTCCCTTTATGGATGAGCCAGGGATAAAATAATTATCATTGTGTTGGCTGAATGGAGCGGCTTCTGTATCTCCCACCTCCTTAGAATCTCGAACAAAGATTGAACTATACGCTTTTACAAACACCTCGAATTCGGTAGAGATTTCATCTGAAAAAGGGATATCGTGTGATACTTTTTTTCCCCATTCCGGATAAACGACTTTATTATGTAATGGTACAAAATTAAATGGTGCTTTCATGGCAAATATCTTTTCGGGTTATGAATTTATTTTTTTAATCCGGAAAAAACGGACGGTCCGGGAACCAACACAGGAAATGTGTTGCAGTAAGGGTCTTCTTCTTCCATCCAAGTATCTGAAATAAGAATCACATTGAAGTCCCCTAAATCATGTGCTTCGTATTGTTTTTGGTTTTCCGCTTTTAAATCATGGGTATCCAAATCATATACAAAAACCTTGTATTCTCCATCGACAAAATCAATATGAACACTGGTTCTTTTGTTTTCGTCATACCATCTGGCTTCGATTACAAATGGAATTTTCCCGGATTTAAAATCATCACTATTAATAATGGAATTCAAATCAACGGAAGAAAACACTTCAGGTTTTCGAGCATTGGACATCCAATAATACCCTTGGACATTGAGATTCAATTCCGCTAGTTCCGTTATCGTATTTATATTTTCTATGAATTTCATATTGCTATTAGGATTTAGGATGATTGGATGAATGATCCGCTATGAGTCTGAATGTACCATGCCCTTTATTGACATTCCCGCCGAGCGGTAACTTACCCTTTTTAATATCATCCAATGCCTTTAAAAATGCATTTTTGACATGGCCGTCAGTATCACTTTCAAATGCGGATTCATGTACTCTGATTTCTAATAAAAAGGTTTTTTGAGTCGCAACGACTTCTTCATTGTATAAGGCTCCGTTGATACCTCCGCCGGTATATCTATCTATACGTATATGATCTAATTTTTTAAATTCATCATCATCTACCTTCTTGTATATATCAGAAATCAAAACCTTGCCTCTGGCCCCTTCTTTATCTGACTTTGAAAACCCGAATAAAGATTTGATGGCATGGTTCTTTTCTCCGACTTGGGCTTGATTGTCTTCCAGGGATTCATATTGGTTTTGGAAATTGGAAAACGATTCCGATCGTCCTATCAATTTTTCAGGATGAAGTCCGGATAATTCGAGAATCGCCATATTCAATTTTTCGATGGCATCTTCTTGGGATATTTGGATATCCTGTTCAATAGTACGCTCTATTTCTTCAAGGACTTTTTGTGAATCAGGTGCTTCTGCAGATTCAACAGAAAAAGAATTTTCATACACCAAACACATCAACTTATTGTAATGAAATGCCGTCCTATGGGCAATAGCTCCTTTAATAGAAGTGGCGGGTATCAATATTTCACCAGTCTTCAATTCCGGGACACCCTTCGACCAATCGAAATAACTTTCGACCTTCGGTACGATATCCAAATCGCCTTCACCATATCCGGCACCGAATAAAAAGAAATCATCAGGTTTTAATTCGAATTTATAATCTATCCATTTTCCGGAAGAGCTCGAGGAGAGCATTACTTCTTCAAATTCCACAAAATCGGCATTTAAAGAAGGGGAAAGTTGTAAATAATCAATCAAGTCCGTTTGAAGATCGAACTTCCGTTGACGGCATTGAACCACCTTCAGTCGGCCGAATCCATTGCGAGTATCCGCTCCGATTCGAAATCCTTCATCGCTGAATATTCGAATCAAGGCGTCCCAACTTTCTTGGTGTAATTCGGTTCCTTCCAGTTCGATACGAAATGCGAATCGTGTTCCTTTGTAAACAAGGCTTCTATCGAATTTACCTCCATCATTCGTAACACCTCGTTCATTTATGCGGACGTGATCCCTTGCGGGAAGTCCTAGGAAATTTTTCAGGTATCCGTCCTTTTCTATATCGGCATCTCCGGGTAGTTCGATGGCTTTACCATTACTGCCGACCATGTGAGCTGAACTGAAAATTATCCGGCTTCCCTGTCCTTCTTTTTCCTTTTGGTCTTGATATCCGAATAATTGATTGATTTGATTTTCCTCCATGAAATCACTAAAGGAATGCCTGACCACACCCGCTAGACCAGTTCCGGGAATGTAGGGCAATCGATTGGAATCCCTAACGACTACCTTGTCCAGGGTAAATCCTTTTTCACCGGAATATACGGTCAAAGCCGAAGTCGCTTCAACGACGAAATGGGCAACGTAAACTATATTGAATGGTGGTTTCATAAGCTTGAGATTATTTGGATTTCCTAGCCATTTCAGCGGCTAGTTTCATGACCACCCATGGGGCTTCGTCATCTAGTTGTTCAATAAATTTTTCCAGTTGGTCAATGCGGCCGTTTTTCTTCCAGACATTTGCGGATTTTCCACGATAAAAGAATCCTTCCGCGTGGTTTTTGCGTCCTTCCATTTTGTCTTGGCTAAAAAGCATTGCGACCAAATCTTTCTTGTCCACCGCCTGTCGGCATATGTCTCGGACCTGCCCCCATTGACTTCGGGTTACTCCTTGATATCTTGCAGCGTTTCTCGTAAAGGCGAGAATTTCTTTTTCTTCATGTCGATGTTTGTCGGCGGTTTCCTTTTTTTGCTTTAAGTACTTGAAGACGGAGGCATCATTACCTTTCAATTCCATTTCGCCGGAAGGCGTTTCATTTTCTTCGAATTTGAACTTGGTAAAAGGATAGTTTTTAATTTTATCAGGAAATAAAAAATCCGGATTGACCAGTGCATCACCGAAGCCTTCGCTAAGATGACTTCCCACTCCATTGACAATCGAAGTTGAATCAACCGGTCGCTTCAATTTGATTACTATTACAGAACCCTTAGAAATCACCGAACGATCGGCGTTTTTGTTTTTTCGGGCGCCATTCCAAGATTGATGCAGCCTTCCTTTGATTTGGCATTTTTCCCAGACAATTTCCACATCATCCCTATTTAGTCCAAAGTGATTCGGTTGGGGCTCCAAGGTGGTTCTTCCATATTTATCATATAGACACCAGTCGGATTCTGCATAAACCAGCATTTCCCCTTGAGGGATATTTTCCCCGGAAGGGGAATCGAAAGTTTCGATTAAATCAATGTGAACCAACCCATATTCAGCGGATTTGGATCGTCCGATCCTATGTTTCGTCCCATCGAGACATCCTTTTATTTCCTCTAGGTAACCGGTATTGGAAGAAGAAATATCGAAGGCGAAAACCTGCCCTTTTTTGAGGCCGTAATATCCGAACATGTAGCCTTCCTTAGGTCGTCTTTCTTGGGAGTTGAATGCCGATTTCAAGGAAAAGCCCTGCTTGGGGCGATATGAATATTGAGAAGTAAAATACCCTACTCGATGTTGTTTGATTTGTCCCTTATTCTCAATGATGGATTCAATATATTCTATTCCTTGGTCTACTAGGTTGTGGTGCAAATATATCGATCTCCCGTCGTCGTCAATTGACGCTCCCTTGATGAGATTGATGGAAAATGGAAAGGGGCGTGATTTTTCTCCTTGTAAATATGGATAAGCGTTGCCGTATCGGACCGTTCCGTTGTGAAATAAATCGAGCGTTTTTTCCGCTTCGGCTTCCGAATAAAGATGTCCGGCGACTAAGCCCAAAAAATTAGAACCCGGAATGTAATCCAAGGAGTTATGGGATCCTTGTGTTCCTGGTTTCGATGTGATGACCGTATCGGCCAACAATGTGCATTTGTATCGATAAGTTTTCATGATTATTCGGATTTTGAGGTGATGATGAATTCACACCGCCCTAGGCCTCTATGGCGATTGGCTCCCATTTTTTTGATAAACCCCATTGTTTTTTCCATGTTTTCACAAAAGGAATCCCACTGTTTCGAATCACCGAAATATTCAATGGTGGCGTGAAGTTCCAAGGGAATTGTCATTTCCATTTTCCGTAAGGAAAAATCTTCGGCCACACCAACCTTATTGATTTTGGTTGATGCTTTGAGTTGGTACAATCCAGTTTCCGCCTTAGCGGAAAGGAGTGCATCGGCGAGGGCTTCGCTGATATAAGCGCTAGAGAAAAAGGTGTGGGCTCCATTGCTGTCTTCGTCGTCCGTTTCGGAAAATACAATATCACCATTTACCCTTTTTTCCTTGGGAATGAGCCCGAAAGCGGATTTGAGAAAATGGTTTGGAAATGGCTGTAACGACTCTAAATGTGATGCAGCGTCACGAATAATCCCCTTCAATGTTTTTCCGGGAATCATGGGTAAGCCATCCTCGTTTTTATTGACTAGGTCATCGGCATAGGTCGTTCCGGTAAGGCCAGCACCGACATGCCAAAATGAATAGAACTTAATTTTATATTCGAGTGTTTTGGGCATGGAATTAAGCGTTTATTACATTAGATAATGTTACCAAATCGTAGAGGTGGGTTTTGACATCATTTGCCTCACTATCGGATGCCGAATCATTTTTTGGTGGAGGATTTTTCAGCCATTCTTTGATTTTGGCCAAATGAAGCGGAGCGAGTGTTTTTTCTGAATGGATTTCAAGCAATCGGTCATACATCATTTCGGCGGCATCCGGGTTAATCCTTATTTCACCAAGTAGTTTACGAACACCGGATTTGAGTTCCTTTTTAGCTTCTATGATATCGAGCCAGACTTTCATTTGATTAATTGTCGGTTTTCCCATTTGTTCATTCAAATAATAAGGGCCATTGGCGAATGATAAAGGTTTTATTTTGTCTCCTCGGACACTCACTTCAAGTTCACGTGATTTGATTTCTGAAAAGTCATCAATGAAACTGGAATGTACTGCGTGAAACATCAAACAGGACGGAGTGTGTTGATTCAAATCATTTCTGTTTTCCTTGTCGATGCTTTTAGCATTTTTCTTTGCCACTTTGCAAAGTTCATCTGCTAGGGAAACACCATAATGAAAAGGATAATGCGGTTTGATGAAGGCGATTCCCGCACATGCTGAAAAACCCTTGGAGAAATAATTATCCAGTCCGAATTTTTTGTCAAAATCTTTAAATTCTTCGCGGCTTGATTTTTCAAAAGCTTGAAGGTATTCCGAAGTGAAACTAAAGGCCAGGTCTCCCCGAATGACAAGGGTAATATCGTCCCCGCCAATGATACAAGGACGAATGGGGTAATGGCCTTCTCCTTGTTCTGTTTCGAATTTAAGGGGATAAACTACGCGTCGAAATGCCACTTGCAGTGCTTTCCAAGTTGCCCGTTCCATTCTTTCGGAAAAATCTTTGTAAGCAGCGAGTACGGAATCCGGTTTATTCTCAGCTACCTTTTTCCCAAGAAGGATGATTTTCCTTCCGATATTATTGCCATCGGCATGAATGACGGCCACCCATTCCTTATCACTTTTTTTCGCTAGTTGGTCGGTTTCTATGGGAAACATTTTGGAAAGGTTATCTTCTTTGCCAATGATTCCTAAATAGGATTCCCCTAGCATTTTGGAAAGCAAGGAATCGTAATTCATTCCGGTTTTTGACGGATCCGCCTTACTCCAATATTGACTTCGCCGCTCTTGAAACGCGTCCATTCTCTTTTCCCTTTCGCCTTCAAACAAAAGGGCAGGTAAGCCACTTGGGCGATAGGTATTTTGAGACATCCAACCCAAACCATGTTGTGTTGTCGCCTTGTTTCTTTGGATTCTCAAATTATCTTCTGATTCCTGCAAAACCTCCAATTCACTTTTGTCCTTTGTAGAGACCACAGTTTGGCTGAAGGTAATGCCGGGAGCTTCATTTAGCACTACTTTAGAATATTCGCGAACTATCGTTTTAGCTTGCTCCTCATTGCACAATACTTGGATTTTTCCCGAGGCCGTGGTGATGAATTGATTTTCGGGAATATTAATTCCCTCGTTATTCAAGAATTCATGAAATGTTTTATCACAGATATCTTCTACAATATTACTAGAGGCGGTAATGTCTTTGAGTTTATTGGATTGGAAAATGATTCCTTGAACTCCTTGAACAGCGGCAGAGTAAAAATAATCTCCTTGCATGGTTGTATATATTTTGTAAGGTTAGTAACAGTCAAATAATAACTTTGCGATTTGACTTATGTTCTTTTTAATTTATACTTCGTTAATTTTTTCAGCAATAGCCCTGCTATTCCTTCAAAAATTGCCTCGTCTAAAATAAAAATTACGATTTTCAAATCGACAACTTATTTTTTGTCTGTTACTTAATCAAAATTTATTCGGGCTTGAATCGGACTACGCCGAAGCCTTTACTACTCCCCTGTCCTATTCCTAAATATTCGGGCAGGTTGATATTTGTCCGGAAAGACAGGTTAAATGACTTGAGTTTCGGGCCTCTGTGTTTGAGGGACATCCAGCCTTCCTTGGATATTTCATCGATATATGCGAATGCTTCTTGTCGTGTATCCAAACCGTGTGCTTGTGCAAAATAGACAATTTGATGAGTCAGTATTTTGTCCATTAACTCCGACCTTTCGGAAACACCTCTGGCATTTTTAAATTTTTGGTAATTCTCCTCTGTAAATGGTATCCAATTGAACAAATTGAATTCGTATTCTTTTGCCCATATATCCAAATCATATTCTATAAAGTCCATGTTATAAATCCCTAGATTACGAACTTCATTTTTAAAATAAATGTCGAAATTTTGCTGTTCGAAAAAGGTTTTTGCTTCTTGAACACATTCACCGGAAAACACCATCATTGGGCGAAGTTTTCCTCCTCGTCTGTCTGATTTGTATTGTATTTTGGGATAGCGGTAGTGAAACTTATTTTCGGCATATCGAAATCCACCGGGAGCCGTTTCATCTTTGATATTCGCATGATTATGATACCATTCGTGTTGGTGGCCTAGCTTTTCGGCCACCGCTCCACGAAACCAAGGGATTTCCCAATTTCGGATGAGTGTGTCAAATGTTATTCTCAGGTATTGAAACTGCATGGTTTTCTTTGTTGCTGGATTTTATGTCCCGGTCGGTATGACAAATATAAAATTGTGCGTAAAGATTTCAAAAGACATTTTTTGCGATATATGTAAGCAAAAGTGGTCTTTTTTCATTTCGTATCTTCATTCTATCTGAATTTTATTGAGGAATTCAATATCGAATCCATATTCAATACGAACGTAAAGTTGTTTTTTGAAAATTCGTCTCCAATATCCACTTAAAGGAAGTAAAGTATTACAATTTTAATAAGGAAATACTGCTAATTCAAAAGCTGTAATTATTTATACTCGAAACTAAATGGTTATCTCCAATCAAATGTATCCAAGGATTTGGCCAATAATACTTTTCCTTCCATCATACTTGAAATCTCCTTGGCATAGGCTATCGCTTCTTCAGAATCCTTCCATTCAGAAGATGCTGCATCAGCGATATCCGATTGATTATTCCAAATAATATGAGGATGGACGACTCTGTTCCAACCTGGAAAAATAGTGGCCTGTTCTACCTCCGAAAAAACGTAATAACCATTTTCAGATTTTGAATGACCTTGCACTTTTCCCAAAGTATGAATGATTTGTCCAGCTTCAACTATACATAGTCTTTGGCATTGTAACAATCCGAAATATCCTGCTTGAATTTCTTTCCGTAATATTTTGAGCGAAATGGATTCTAATGTAGTATTCAAATTTGAAACCCCAAGTCCATAAACGAAGAATTGATATTCCGATGTCATGCAAAAGGGATGACTTTTTCCTCCCGGCAATTTGTATGCTACTTCCATTTAAATTCAAGCATTTTTATTTTATAATAAATAACGCTTCAAGGGAGTTTGTCCCTTGAAGCGCGTTATTGGTTCTATTTTCCTTATTAGGAAATTTAATTAAAATTACAAATCTCGTACTATCAATTTCCCGGTTCCCATTTTTCCGAATTTATCGCGTATTT
>JAHDCE010000020.1:7970-17025 GCA_020630045.1 Saprospiraceae bacterium
CTTTCTCCTCCGGGTAATTTGTATGCGACTTTCATTTAAATTCAGGCTTTTTTATTTAAAAACCAATAACGCTTCAAGGGAGTTTGTCCCTTGAAGCGTTATTGGTTATGTTTTCCCAAATAGAAAATTATAAATCTCGTACTATCAATTTCCCGGTTCCCATTTTTCCAAATTTATCTCGAATTTGATAGAAATAAATACCTGCGGGAAGATCACCTCTTGACAATCGAATGATACCAAATTCGTTCTCGAAGCGAACCGCTTGGGCTCGACCTGCGACATCAAACAAAGTAAACTCCAATTCAGGATCAAATGCGACCGGAATCGGAATAATAGTCTGGTCTGTCATAGGGTTCGGAATGGCTTCTAATGTTTCTATTTCATCAACGGATACGATATCTCTAACCGGAGTGCTGATACCTGTTGTGTCCAAGGTATACATGAAAATCAAAACCATCATTTCATCTTCGGATGTAAATCCGAAATTGAGTGGGGTCGGGCCATCATTAATCCAAGAAGCTTCATGGATAATTCCATTTGAAATATCGATTTTTTCGAATGGTTCCATCAGCATAAGAGGCGTATGCTGATAATCATAATTCCTAGCGGCTTCCGGGCATCCGGGGATACCTCCGGGGCAAGCAGCATCATAGACCAAATCACCTTTCACGCCACCCGGCAATCTATGATAAACTTTGTATTCTTTCCCATATTTATGGGTATGTCCCATTACTCCCCAAATGTATATATCGGGGTAAGAACTAGAAGATAAAGCATCAGTATGCGTAATCAAATTGCCATTATTCGGAATAGGAATATTGAAGTTCGGCAGGATTTCCGAAAACATAACATGGTCGGCAGTTCCGGTAGGTTGGGTGTATATATTCAGATATGCTTCCCCTCCCAAAGTATGCGTCGGAGAATAATTAATATAGTGCGAATTCAAATCCAATACGGCATCAGAACCCCATCGAAAAGCGGTTCTATTAGGTAGTCTAAAATCCGTTGGGAATTGAACCGCAGAAATCACTTTTGTATGGGCATGAGATGCTTGACTAATGTTCCTAAAGCCTTCTTGATAAATATTAGCGTCGGATGGTTCTCGGAATTCCCATAAAATAAAGTGGTGGGAATAATCTCCCATTTTAATATCAATTCGATTTACCTCGGTCGATTCTTCTAACTCCAAATCGTATTTCCAGAAAAACTCCACTTCTTCTTCATTGACCACACTTGGAGGTAAGAAGAATGGTCCCATTTTTAATTGAAATCCTTCTGATGGATCCGGTGCCGGAGGTGGACCATCAGGAAACGAAGACAATCCGTTAACGTTGTAATAATCGTAAATGAGGGATTCATCTACGACTTCACCACTCAAGGGAGCTCCGAATTGAATCCATTGGCGAATCAATTCTTTTTCTTCTACAGTCAGGGGTTGATCGGCTCCGTAGGCGGGCATCTCTTGGCCACCATCCGGATCCATTTGATAATAAGTATCAAAATCTCCATTTATTTTGTGAAACAAAAAGCTTTTGTCTATTCTTCCGGGATGGATATAATGCATTCCCTTTCCGGCGGCCCAAGAATTGGCAGGTACAATATCTACTAAATTATTGTAGACATCATTCATTTTTTGAGCGACCGTGACACCAGCTCCTTCTAAGTCCAATCCGGCAGTCGGGCTTGCGTTACTGTGGCATTGGACACATTTATCTTGTAAAATGTCATACACCCTTACGGCTGTTTGTGCATATACTCCTTGCATCCCTATACAAAGGAAAAATAATAAGGTAAAAAATCGAATCATCACGGTAAGTTTTTATTTAAATGGAAAGCCATTCTCTCTCCTTGAAAGATACGACGAGTATTAGAATTAATCAAAACAAAAATGTCCGCTAGGTATTTCCTAGCGGACATTCATTAAATTATCTATAAAAAGTCATTTGATTAACCTCCGAAGTCATCAAAAGAAATGTTTTCTTCCGGTACTCCTAACTCATCCAATGTACGAATGACAGATTGGTTCATCATCGGAGGCCCACAGAAGTAGTATTCGATTTCTTCCGGTTCTTCATGATTTTTCAAGTATTGTTCGTAGCAAACGCTCATAATATAACCCTTGAAGCCATCACCAGGGGCATCGATATTCTCCTTGACCTGCCAATTATCTTCAGGCAATGGATTATCAAGTGCCACGTAGAATTTAAAATTCGGAAATTCACGTTCGATGGCTCTGAATTGGTCAATATAGAACAACTCACGGCGAGTACGTCCACCATACCAGTAGGATACTTTACGATCGGTTGTCTTCAAAGTGTGGAACAAGTGGAACAAGTGAGAACGCAATGGAGCCATACCTGCACCACCACCGATATAAACCATTTCCTTTTTGGTAGGCTTGATGAAGAACTCACCATAAGGTCCGGAAATAGTGACTTTGTCGCCCGGTTTTTGATCGAACACATATGAAGAACAAACTCCCGGATTGACTTGCATCCAGTCATTTTTATCTCGATCCCATGGCGGTGTAGCGATACGGATATTCAACATGATGATGTTTCCTTCCGCCGGGTGGTTGGCCATAGAGTAAGCACGGAATTGTGGCTCCGGGTTTACCATTTTTAGTGGCCAAAGATTGAATTTATCCCACTCACTCTTGAACTTCATCGGATCATCTCCGTGGTGTTCCGGGTGAGCTTCGATATCAAAGTTTTTGTAATCAACCGTAATCGTAGGAACATCAATTTGAATATAACCTCTGGAAATCCATGGTTTCTCCTTGTGGTAATTCTACTACGAATTCCTTGATAAAGGAAGCCACGTTGTAGTTAGACTTTACAGTACATTCCCACTTCTTGATTCCGAATATTTCTTCTGGGATACCGATTTTCATGTCTCCACGAACTTTAACCTGACATGCTAATCGCATCCCTTCTGCCGCTTGTTTACGAGTCAAGTGGTTCATTTCGGTAGGTAGGACATCCCCACCACCTTCATAAACGTGACACTCGCACATGGCACATGTTCCACCTCCACCACAAGCAGATGGAAGGAAGACACTTTGCTCCGACAATGCGGATAACAAGTTTGCCCCGGGTTGGGTAATAATCGGTTTTTCTTCGTCACCATTGACGAAAATCTTTACGTCGCCTTGAGGAACCAAACGCTTCCTAGCCGACAACAACATATAAGACAAAGCAGCAATAACGGCACCGAAAACGATGATCGCAAAACCGATTTGCATAAATTCTTCTTGTCCGAAAAGTAGTATCATTTGAAAATACATTTTCTGTGTTACAATTCAATCCCGAAGGAGATCATTAGTTTCCAATCAATCCCATCAAACTCATGAAGGCGACCCCCATTAAGCCGGTAAGGATAAATGCCATACCCAAGCCCCTCAACCCGGGAGGAACTGCAGAGTAGCGGATTTTCTCACGGATGGCTGCAATAGCAATAATTGCCAAGAACCAGCCGAATCCCGACCCTAGTCCGAACACGACGGAATCGGAAAAGTTGTATTCCCTAGAAACCATGAATAATGAACCACCCAAGATGGCACAGTTTACCGTAATCAACGGTAGGAAGATACCCAAGGAATTATACAATGAAGGAGACATCTTCTCAATAATCATTTCCACCAACTGTACCATAGAGGCAATTACTGCGATGAAAAGGATAAAACGTAAGAATGTCAGATCCGTCTGGAACAAACCATTCTCACTTAACAGGTATTCGTTGATGACCCAGTTGATAGGCATTGTAATGCCTAAAACGAAGATGACGGCCAAACCAAGACCGAAGGCGGTTTTGACCGATTTGGATACCGCGAGGTAAGAACACATTCCTAAGAAATAGGCAAGTACCATGTTCTCTACAAAAGCGGCTTTTATGAATAAACTCAAAGCTTCCATTCGAAGGATTTTGAATAGTTAAGTCAATTAATTGGTTGAATTAGGAAATATCTACAAGTTTCCTGTTCCAGCTACGCTGTATCCATATCAGGACACCGATAACAAACATCGCGGAAGCAGGAAGTACCATCAAGTTGTTATTGGCATACCAAGAGAAATAGGAACCGATTCCTGATTCAGCTGCGGTGTTAATCAAGTAAACGATATCTTCAGCTTCATTATTCGGGCCGATGAGTTTCATTTCTACAGGGCTACCTGCCATCAATGTTCCCTTTCCGAATATTTCGCGAAGTATAGCTACGACAATCAAGATCAAACCGTAGCCTAATCCGTTTCCGATACCATCAAGGAAAGACCTCCAAGGCTTATTCGCCATTGCGAAAGCTTCCAAACGTCCCATTACGATACAGTTGGTGATAATCAATCCGATGAATACGGACAATTCTTTGTAAACAGGATAATTGAGGGCTTTCAATACTAATTCTACTATGGTCACCAGAGATGCAATGATAACCAACTGTGCGATCATCCGAACCTGTTTTGGAATACTATTCCGCAACAAGGAGGTGAACAAGTTCGCGAAAGCACAAACAAACACTACCGCGATAGACATAACAAGTGCTTTAAACACAAGGGTTGTTACCGCTAGTGCGGAACAAATACCTAACACCTGTACCGTAATCGGGTTATTGTCATTCAAAGGATCGATTAACAGTTTCCGTTCCTTCTTCCCAAATAAGGGCTCTTTAGTTTGAACTGCGGCTTCTGCCATTATCTTTGATTTTTAATCGTTTTCGAATTCAATTGAAGGAAGTCTTATTTCAACTTTCCTTCTTTGATTTTTTGGAATACGGGTTCGTAGTATTTCAAACCGTCATACATCATAGCAGCCACACCGTCACCGGTAATAGTCGCTCCTGATATACCATCCACTTCATACTTTGTATTCTTAGCACCACCTTTACGGACATAAATAGAGGTATATTCTCCATCATTGTAAATGGTTTTGCCTTTGAATTGTGCCGGGAAAGCTGGGTTGTCCTTGATCTCTGCACCAAGACCCGGTGTTTCCGCCTTGTGGTCGAAGCTTACACCAACAACAGTGTTCAAGTCGCTTTTAAGTGCGACATAACCCCAAATTTCATCCCAAAGTCCACTTCCACGAACAGCAGTAATGAATACCTTTCCTTCTGATGTTTCATATTCAAACAAAGGAAAAAGGCGGTTTTCATCAGATTGCTTCTTTTCCTTTGCTAAGTCCAAGTCTTCAGCTAGACCCGGTTTTGCACCGATACTTCTACGCTTTTTGACTTCGTCTTGTGATATCACATTTCCGTTGACATCAACAACGGTCTGTTTAACCTTACTTTGGAAAAGACTGATAACATCATCATCAGACATTCCCTTTACTTCTTTGGGCATTACGGACGCCAAGATGGCACGTTTTGTAAATACCGCTTCATTTTTTTGGTGGATACCCTTCAACAATGTGAAAAGTCCTGCCAAAACCAATGCGACCACTGTGGTCATCATCAGTACGAATGTATATATCTGTCTAGTACTATGCACGGCTCAAACGTTTTTTGATATTCGCTTCCAATACGTAATGATCGATGAGAGGAGCGAAAACGTTCATGAATAGAATTGCAAGCATCCATCCTTCCGGATATGCTGGATTCAATACGCGGACAATCATACCTACGGCACCAATCATAAATCCGTAAATCCATTTACCGGTATTGGTGGATGCAGCGGTCACGGGATCTGTCGCCATAAAGGCCATAGCAAAAAAGAATGATCCCATATAGAATTGGGCATACCAAGGAACTGCCAAGAAAGATGTCGTATCGAATCCGGCGATGGCATTCATTCCCATCGCAACCAAAGCGGCTCCGATGAACATTGACAACATCACTCGCCAACTGGCGATACCGGTAATCAATAAGATGGCAGCACCTAAAAGAATAAGTGGTTTACTTGTTTCGCCAATAGACCCGGGAATCATTCCCCAAATCATATTTGCTTCAGAGTATTTATTGGTAACTTCTGCCCAACCGTCTTTTGCTGCTATGGCCAACGGAGTGGCTCCGGTATATCCTTCGACCACCAATGCACCACCATCCCCGAATTGACTCCAACCGAACCAACCGAATATGCTATCCGCGATTCCACACAGCCAATCGTAATTTTCAGCCATGTATCCCAAATTTTCATCTTTGGTTATTCCTGCAATCCAAACTTCGTCTCCAGAGATTTCAGTCGGATAAGCGAAGAATACGAATACACGGCAAAGAAGTGCTACGTTTAGGATGTTCATACCTGTTCCGCCAAAAGCTTCTTTACCGATAATAACTGCAAAAGCTACGGAAACTGCTAGGATCCACAATGGCAAATCCGGTGGCATGATAAGTGGAATTAAAGCCCCTGTGACCAGGAACCCTTCTTCAATGGCATGTCCTTTTTTAGAAGCATACCAAAATTCAATCCCCAAGCCTACTACGTGAGCGACTATGAAAATAGGCAACAACTTAATTAAGCCATAGGCCAATTTCAAATGAAAGCCTTCAAATAGACCGGCATGCTCACCAATAGCGGCGAAGTGTTGGTGCCCTATGTTGTAGGTACCCAAAAGATAACAGGCTTGCATGGCCAAAACGACCATTACCATGGTACGTTTCAAATCCATACCATCCCTGATATGCACTCCGCCTTTGGTAGTGCTGTCCGGAGAGTACAAGAAGGTAAAAAAGCCATCAAACAAGGTATGCAAGAAGGGAGATTTCTTCTTGTCCGGCTCGATTTTCTTGATAAATTTTAATAGTGGTTTCATATAAGCAACAAACTATTGTCGTTTAATATTTTTTTCGTTTCGTAGTGGGAGATTATCCTTGCTCTCGCATCATGTCCAAACCTTCCCTGAGTATGGATTGAAGAGGTTGTTTAGAAGTACAAACAAACTCACAAATCGCAACATCTTCTTCAGCCAATTCATATAGTCCGAGTCCTTCCATCCTTTCGTAATCATTAACCAAGATGGATTTCATCAAGTGCTGGACATAAATGTCCATAGGTAATACTTTTTCATATTGACCGGTCACAACGAAAGCACGCTTTTCACCATGAGTATTGGTGTCTGCACGATATTCCAAGCTCGGCATCAAAAACCCGGGGAAAGTCCTTGAAACACTCGGGCGTGGTGCCAAGGGCAGCAACCAACCGAACATTTCATTATAAGCACCTTCTTGTAGGACGGTGATTTGGTCATCGAAAAATCCGAGGTGGCCATTAGAACCGATATCAGATCCTGTCAATACATCTCCTGAGAGAACACGTAAAGACAATGCCTCTCCATCTTCAACTTCAACAATATTTTCCGCAAGGAAATTACCGATACTGGCACCAATCTTAGTACGGATATATTTAGGTTCTTCCAATTCTGCACCAGCTAATACGATAACACGTTCGGCATCAAATTTTCCGGCTGTAAATAGAGACCCTATTGAAATCACTTCTTGAACGCCCAATGTCCAAACTACATCGCCGGCATTTATCGGCTTAATGTGATGAATCTGAACACCGACATTTCCAGCAGGGTGTTTTCCCTTGAAATAATGCTTGTCAACATTCAACGCATTGGTAAATGCTCCGGAAGGATTGGAGGCGGCATCTATGCCCAAGTAAACTTTCCCATCCGTCAATTTTCCTAAAACATCCAAACCAGCTTGAAATGCTTCTTCTCTTCCCTTTACTATAACATTTGAGTCCGGAGCCAATGGAGCAGTATCGAAGGTAGAGATGAAAATGTCTCTAGGCGTAGCTTCCAAGTCTGCTAAAATTTGGTAAGGACGTTGCTTAATCATCGGCCATACACCACTTTCCGCCAAGAAAGTTTTTAGTTCATCTCTTGAAGCTTGATTTAAATTCAATGGTTCGTATTCGCGATATGATTGTTCGATATCAGCCAAGATGATGATTTCGGCGATTGAACGCTTCGCTCCACGCTTAACCTCTAGAACCTCGCCTGAAACAGGAGAACAGAATTTAATATCCGGAAGTTTTTTGTCATAAAAGATGACATCACCCGCCTTAACTGTTTCACCTACAGCAACCGTAACTTTCGGAATGGGTTGGAGACCGATAAAATCAGTCGGTTTAATCGAAAACGTGCGTGCTTGTACATTATGAACGGTAGAGTCGGTTGCCTTCCCTTCCAAATTGATGTCATGTCCTTGTTTCAGGACATGTACTTTCTGGGCAGGAGCGTTGACGGAAACACCCGATCCGAATAATTCTCCTGTATTAGGAAGAATAGAATAGTTTTCTCCGGCTTCATCGGCACCGATACTTTTTGCTTCCAACTTTAAAAGGCTGTCACCTACAAAAAGTAAGATCAAAAGCACCAAAATTCCAAGACCGATTAGGATCCAATTTGACATTCCACCTGTCATACCGGCTTGAGCATTTACTACTTCAGCAAAAAAGAGTAAGCTGAAAAGCAAGCTGGTTTTAATGATAATATTGTTCGATTTCATTCGTTTTGAATGATTTATTAATTGATATAAAAAGTAACTGAATTAACAATTCCTTAAAATCAGCACAAAGATATAATAGTTTAGGATTTGGGTAAATTAGACACTATCAATTCAACCTACCCCACCCCTATTTAGAATCATTCTAGTCTCGACCGCCCTCTTGCAAAGGCTATCGAACAGACTAAACTTTCATTTTTTTCTGAAATTTCGAAACTTATATTAAATTCGTGCGTTGTATAATGAAAACAAATGCACCATGAAAAAGAAAATAATTATCGCAGGAGGTACAGGTTTCCTAGGACAATCACTCAAGAACTACTTCAATACGAAAGGATTTGAAATTGTAATTTTTACCCGAGGAAAATCAAAATATTTTGCGAAAGCGAAATACTGTAACTGGGATGCAAAAAACTTAGGCCCGTGGGCCAAGGAGTTAGAAGGGGCAGAAGCAGTCATCAACCTAACCGGAAAATGCGTGGATTGCAGGTATACCGAAACGGCAAAAAAGCAAATTGCCGATTCCCGAATTGATTCGACGAAAATATTAGGAGAAGCGATTGCAAATTGTAATTGCTTTCATTGAAAATTCTTGCACCTTAAAATGTACAA
>JAHDCE010000618.1 GCA_020630045.1 Saprospiraceae bacterium
ATTTGATGAATTGATTATCCCATTTTGGCTAGGAACGGATTATGATTTTTATGGTACGACTTATACACCGGGACAAGGAGAAATCGCTTGTGGTTATTTCGTTACAACCGTATTACAAGACCTAGGAAAAAAATTGGACAGAAACGGCTTAGCTCAATTGGCGTCCGAAGCGATGATTAAAAAATTGGTTCAAAAACAATATATCAAACGATATTCTAATCGCCCCATTAATGAAATATTAAGTGATATTTCAAAACAAGGAAAACACATTTATATTGTCGGTCTCGACACCCATACCGGATTCTTATATTATACCGGAGATGAAACACGTTTTATCCATTCCAGTGGCAGATTCCCCTGGGCAGTGGTAGATGAGGCGGCATCTGGTAGTACGACCCTATTGGAATCCCGTTACAAAGTTACAGGTTGCTTGACTTGTGATACTGAATTTTTATTTGACTGGCTGGGTGAGTAATTCAACCGACAAGGTCAAGAAACGATATCATTGTATTACATTTGTATAAATTAAATTGTTTTTACCTGTAAATTTGAAATAAATTTTATTCCCAAAAACAACAACGGTTGTTTTACGAAACTTAAATCTTTGAAATGAAAATTGGCATTTATGTAGATGCCGCCAATATCAGCCTCAATGGAGGATATTCGATGCGGTACGATGTTTTAAAAAATTATTGTTTGAATGGTGAATCCCCCACCCGTCTCAATACTTACCTTCCATATGATTATGAGCGTGCAAAGGGTGATTATATCTACAAGGATAAACAACAAAACTATTTTTCTATCCTTAGGAATTTCGGCTATAAAGTCATCATAAAACCAGTAAAAAAATTCCGTGCCGAAAACGGCGATGAGTTCTTAAAAGCTAATGTGGACTTAGAAATGGCCGTGGATATGATGACTCAAGCTAATACGTTAGACAAGGTGTTTTTATTAACGGGTGACAGTGATTTCAAACAAGTCGTTCGAGCACTTCAAAACAAAGGCGTTCGAGTCGAAACCATCGCTTTTAAAAATGTAGGAAAGGAACTACTCCGAGAATCGGATCAATATACTTCCGGTTATTTGGTTCCGAATTTATTACCCATCGAAGAACAGGAGTTTGATATCTGGGGACAATTAGGGTCGCGGGTACGGGGATTGTGTTATGAAATTCAACCCAAACACAATTTCGGTTTTTTCAGATACCTTGATATTCAAAATGAATATCAGTCCGCTTTTTTTCATTTTTCCGAATTACCGGAAGGACACTATGCCCGTCATGAAGGGATTTATGAATTCGAGTTGGACGAAAATGAAAAGGGAAGATTGGCGACTAATATCAAATTTATAAATTGACATGAAAAAAAAGTTACCCTCCGAGTTGACAAGGGCGTTGATCGTCTTACGTCCATTTAAAATAAAAAAATACTTGTCTAATTCCGATGAGCCTAAACTTCATTTAGGTTGTGGTCCAGTTTACAAAGAGGGTTGGCTCAATGCGGATAAATTTGATTCTCGAGCGGATATTTATTTAAATGGTTATAAGAAAATGCCATTTAAGGACAACACCTTTAAATATATTTACTCAGAGCATACACTAGAGCATTTAAAAATTGCAAAAGTTCCGTTTTTCCTAGGAGAATGCCTTCGGGTATTGCAACCCGGCGGCATATTCCGTGTAACCGTCCCGGATTTAAAATTATTGGCCACCAAATATGTGAATAACGACCAAGCGTTTTTTGCTCCTTATTTAGACGAATATAAAAAATATCGAGAGGAAGGAAATTACAAATACTGGCTGGTCAGATCCCCCGCAGGAATACTCAATACTTTAGGTACCAAATACTTCTTTCATCACAGATGGTTTTATGATTATGAAACCATTCGGTTGTGTGCGGAAGAAATCGGTTTCAGACAAGCCCTCCACCAATCATACGGCCAATCAGAAGCTCGAATCCTAGGAGACATGGATCAAAAAATGAGAAAACACGAAACCGTTTATGTGGATTTAATCAAATAATAAATCCTTTTTTATTGATTTAAAATTCTCCTATTACGCTCCTTCAAATTGGCCCAATTCATATTGGTTGTCGGATTTTTAAAATTGAAATAAGCCATTGACATTTGTCGTGCCGCTTCTTCGGGACTTACCTTTCCGGTAGCCGTCCCAAGTCCCGGACATAAAACGCTGTCTATTCTAAACTTTGCCGTTTTATTAAAATTCGCAACTGCCCTTAACATTGCGAACATGGCGTTATAAACATTATCCATTTCGGAAATATCCATCGGCACACGCATGGTGGGCGTATGGGCTAAAAAAGGATGATCATCATTCTCCGTATCCACGATGACAGAAGTTCCGACCGGCTGTTCACCATAAAATTCTTTTTGAATGATTTTCTGAACATTGTATTGCAGTTTCATTCCGAAATAATTCCTTATCGCCAAATCGATTCCTCCATCCATTAATCCAAAAGAATTGGCGGGACTGACCAAGCAATCATAAGCTTTTACCTCTTGAAAATAACCGTGGTGAATACTGACCTGAGGAACGCCATGAAAACATTTTTCCCAGGCGGTACAAAGTTCCGCTTGCACATCAACCAATATGATATCAAAGTTTTTATGTGATTTTGACATAGGGTTCGATTTTCATTTTTTAAGTACCTGGACAAAAGTAATTGAATAATGATTTTCATGGGTACTTTT
>JAHDCE010000619.1 GCA_020630045.1 Saprospiraceae bacterium
GGTATCGTCTATGCTCATACAGCATATTTTTCTTTACGCATTTACTGCACTTCCTGCACTAAAATGCTCAAGGCCGATATGTTTTTTTTCAATAGGTATATTGGGCGGATAGATGGTATGGATTTGGATATGGATATGGAAATTTTATTACAGATTTTATTTAAGGATGGGCAGAAACCCAATGGGAGCCATTTTCAAAAAATTCCTTTTTCCAAATCGGAACGGTTTCCTTGAGAGTGTCTATTGCGAATTGGCAGGCTTCGAATGCGGGCTTACGGTGTGCGGCTGCGGCGACTATGATAACGGGGATTTCTCCTAGGGACAAACTTCCGGTTCGATGATGGATGACGATGTGTTCGATTTCGAATTTTTCTAAGGCAAAATCGGCTATTTTCCCCATTTCCGACAAGGCCATTTTCTCATAGGCTTCGAAGTCAAGTCGGATGACTGTCTGACCTTGGGAGTGGTTGCGAACGGTGCCGACAAATGTGGCGATGCCTCCTACTGTATGGTCTTCTACCAAGGACATACAATGGCTTAAGTCCAACGGTTGGTTTGAAATGGAAATGTGTTTCATATTGTTTTTGTACTCGGAATTAATGTATCGCTTAACCTCCGCAAACAGGAGGGATTAAAGCGACTTCGTCGCCTATTTTTATTTCAAAACCATCTTCTTGGTATTCGTTATTGACGGCAATTTTCAGGGAGGCCAATTTTTGAAATTCGGGAAACATTTCCATTAATTTTATTTTCAATTCCTTGACGGAAATATTTCCATCGGTTTCCAATATTAATTTATTGGTTTTTAAAATATCTTTTGCTATACCGAAAGCGAATATTTCCATGTTTTTTATTTCAATATTACCATCATCCACCAATGGTGGTCATCGATTCGTAAATAGGAATAAAAGAGCGTTTCTTAGCGGCTTCGTAACCATCTTTTTCTTTATTCATCACTGCGGCAGTTATGATTTGCCGTAAGGCATCATCAGATACGCCCTCACGTAAGGGCGTTAACAAATCGGTGCCTTGAGTAGAATACAAACAAGTCCGCATTTCACCTTTCGGCGTAAGCCGCAAACGATTGCATGAGCCGCAAAAAGTACGGGAGAATGCAGGTATGATTCCGAATCGCCCGACATATCCCGGAATGCGATACATCATCGAAGTGGACGAGGGAGGATTGGGTAGTGTTTCATATGAGCCAATATTGGTTTTGATATGTGATAAAATGTCCTTGTAATTCCAAGTGGAAATCTTATCCGAACCACGAGTTCCGTTAAAAGGCATTTCCTCGATAAAACGAACATCCATATTTTTTTCACGGGTCCATTGCACCATCGGAACGATGTCTTGTATGTTTTTATCGGACATTATAACAGCGTTGATTTTCACATCTATACCGGTGTTTAATATTGCATTAATATTATCTATGACTTTTGGAAAAACATCCTTTCGTGTGATTTCGAAAAACCGTTGCCGATCCAAGCTGTCCAAACTTATATTCATGGATTCGAACAGTGCGGGAAGTTCGTCTAAATATTCATCTAAAACCGTAGCGTTGGAGGTAATGGAAAAAGAGGAAGGACGTATTTCGTTCTTCACTTTTTTTAGAAAATATAAAATGTCTTTCCGTGCGAACGGTTCTCCGCCTGTAATCCGCATTTTATCTACCCCCATACTTTTAAAGATGGAAAGCAATTTCAACATTTCTTCATAGGTCATCAACTCCTTGCGACTTAGGAACCGGATGCCTTTTTCCGGCATACAATAGAAGCACCTGAGATTACAACGATCGGTAACCGCCAATCGAAGATAATTGATGGTTCGTCCGTGCCCGTCTTTTAATTGTTCGACTGCCATGGGATAAAGATACTATAATCCAAGAAGCGGTTCGGATTAAAATCCGAACCGCTTCTTGGCCATGTAATAAACATGAGCTTGTAGCCATAATGCCTGTTACCTTTCTGAGCACTTCATTTCTAGTGGAAAGAAGTCACAAATTACCGCCTTGATGGATATATTCCTGTTAGAGCAATAATATGCCTCGGTCCTCCGTCCAATTCTCTCGCTTTCATATTGGGCAGCTTGAACATCAGCCTTCCGTCGCCACCATATGTAGTCCCAAGAAGACTAAACAAAGAAGAATGTTGTGAAATCGCCAATTCTTGCCCTTCGCAAAACGCCCAACCACGGGGAGCGAAGTTTCCTGCGAAAAGTACGATTTCCGCCATATAGGGATCCGGTCCGACTGTCGTCCTGACTTCCATCTCGGACTCTAAAGCTTTCATTTCCATTTTCAGGTCAATCAACTCCTCTGTCAATTCGGCGATGGTTTCACGGTCGGATTTTTCGATGGTGGTGTTGGAAGTGAACAATAAACCACCAAGCACTACTACAAGCATAATGAGTAGCGTAGAAGAAAACACTTTCAAATTTTTCATGACTTAAGTTTTTCAAATGATTTGCCTACTCTATTCAGGATTTTCGGCATACCTCCTTGTGGGGATTGGGGGTAGTCATGAGAAAAATAAGAATAATAACGGGTGTTTTCATCCAAGCTCTCTCAACTCATCAATAAAAAAATAAAATACTATTGTCACAAAAACGAGCGAACAAAATCACCTTTCATGGCAATCATTAACCTAGAAAAAAATCAAGCTAACTTAGTAACAGTTAAATAATAACTTTGCGATTT
>JAHDCE010000620.1 GCA_020630045.1 Saprospiraceae bacterium
GAGCAAGAAGATGTCTTCATTGCGATGGATCGCGGATATGGCGACTACGAAAAACCGGAAGATTATCTCGAAAGTTTTGAAACCTATATCAAGGAAAATCAAAACAAAATCGAAGCCCTCCGATTGGTTTGTACCCGCCCCTCCGAATTGAGTCGCGAAGCCCTCAAACAATTGCGCTTGGAATTGGACCGGGCGGGCTTCAACGCGCAAGCGCTCAACACCGCTTGGAAAGATGCCAAGAACGAAGACATCGTAGCGGATATTATTTCCTATATCCGTACCTTGACGATCGGCAGCTCGCTCATCAGCCACGAAGACCGGGTACGCAATGCCATACGGAAAGTACGCGGCATTCAAAGATGGACGACGAGACAGTCCAAATGGATCGATCGATTCGAAGCGCAACTGCTCAAAGAGTCGGTCATCCACAAGGAAGACCTCGACCAAGCGCCTTTCAAAAACGAAGGAGGGTACAGCCGCTTGAATAAGTTATTCGAAAATCGATTGGATGATATCTTATCCGTCATCAATGATAATTTATACCAAGATGTGGGGTAGTTTTTTTTAGTGAAAAGTGAAAAGTTTTGTGCTCCTTAGGAGTTGATTGTTTATGGATTAATGTGATAAAATATGTTTAAGGAAGGTGATTTTGTAATTGTGAAACCCGGGACGACTTTGGACTCCGGGCAGAAGATATTTGGTTGGGGCGGAAAAGTCGAAGAGGTATATGAAGAAGAAAAAACATGCTTCATTACTTTTGATGCGCAGACCATAGATAGCTTGGAAGATGAATATTTGGAAGAGTCCATAGAGCAAGGGGCAGAGTCCTTTAATTACATATTTGGATTCGGAGACCTTGAAATAGCCGAACGGCGGGATACTGATGAACAATGGAAAGAAGCCTATGATAGATTAATCGACCGCGAATTGGCTATAGAAGGGTATTCGGAAGATGATGAGTTTTCGGAATATGATGAATTGGTGGAAAAATGGGCGGGAGAGTTCGAATCGAGTCGATGGTTCGAATCGATGGATGGCACTCAAAAAGAAAATGCGAACTTCATCGTAGACTCTTTTATGAACCACATGTATAATTATTGCTATGTGTCTCCTGCCGGATGGAAAGGAAGCCAAGTCCGGGAAATTTGTTTGGATATCGTTCCTAGTAAATTGGTGGGCGATGATGATCTGTTCGAAAATTATGGCGATGTCTTGGTTCAATTCTTTTCCTTTTTGGATGATAAGGAGTACATATCCAATGCCCCCTCATTGATTCGGGAAGTGAAAGCCATTAAAAACATGATTCCCAAAAGGGCGAAAAATTCTAAGTACTGGGGTATCGGTAAAAGTTTATTGATGTCCGGTCAAAAAGAAGGGTTCGATATGTCCACTCAAGACGGATTGGACAAGGCCTTGGTATTTCACCAAGCAAGATTAATCGCAGACTTGGAAAAAGAAGAACAATCCATCAAACGTAAAGTCGATATTTCGGCATTTAAGGATATTGGTAAAAACCAAAGAATCACCGTCAAATACTCTGATGGTCGGATAGTCGAAAATGTCAAGTTCAAAAAAGTGGAAGGCGATTTGAAAAACGGAATCTGTGAATGGATAAAGGAATGATGCATGAAAATAGGAGAATTAAGGAAAAAATTATCCGGAATGAAAAAAGAGGAGGTGGTCAAGTTGGCCGCCGAATTTTATAAATTGATCCCTAAAAATAAAAAAGAGGATTATGATGTGGATGAAATGGTGGACAACCCCGGCGCCCAAAAAAAGAAAGCCGTAGGAAAAAGCGCTTCGCTTGCAGAGCTGGGGAAACTCATTCCCGAATTCACCAAGGATGCTAGGGATTATTATTATATCAGCCCTAATCGTAAAATCCCTAAAAAAGAACGCTCCGTTTGGCGGCATAAAGTCAAACGATGGTACAATGCCTTAATCGATAGAAAACGACCCGACAAGGATTTGACAAAGCAAGCCCGACTATTGAAAGATTTGTATGAATTGCTTTGTGAAGCTTGCGGTCAAACGTATTTTTCAGGATACGACCCCTTCCAATCCGTAGGGGTGGAACAATCGGTTTTTTATCATTCGGTGATTACCTTGTTACAGGAAGCCGAAGGGAAATTCGAAACCGTCCGAGAAAGCATCGGTTTGATCGTAGACAATTACTTGAATAGATATACCTTGAAGTCCTTTTTAATGATGGAATGGATAGCCACCTTAGAAAGCTCGGATTTGAAATACAAGGGCATAGAAATCACCAAAGAATGCATCCGAATATTGGATTATAAACCAGTAGATAAAAATTACAGAGGCAGGCGGTGGACGGGTAATTACGAACAAAAAAGAAAACACAATCACTACGTCCAATTGGTATTTAGATTGCACGCCGCCTTATTCGAATATGAAGAAGGAATCGAATTCTATAATGAATTTCATCAAGAAGAAAACAAAGAAATCCAATTGTTCATATTGGTTCGTATCCTTTTGGAATATCAAAAAAATAAACTCGCCCTTATTCAAATACAAAAGGCAATTGAAAATGGCATACAACCCCGTAAATCCCTAATAGATTTAATCCCCAAATTAGAAAAAAACATTCACCCCTAACTATTCACTCTTAACTAAAAAAAATGTCAGCACAAGATATATCAGCCAAACTCTGGAACCTCTGCAACG
>JAHDCE010000621.1 GCA_020630045.1 Saprospiraceae bacterium
TTACAAGATATGACTCGCCATTGGTACGCGACAACGAAATAATTCGAGTCAGGCCAGTTGCTTCCGGCGTTTTCTTCTTCAACCTCTCCGGCGAATTGTACTTCCTGAATTCCCTAGGAAAAATACAACGGTTGGAACGGAAAGAAGGACGGCTTCACACTAAGGAAATACGACTAGGAGAAAAAGGAAAATGTTGGGTTCTGGATATGAGTAGGGACGCCATCTTGTTCGAACCGAATGGTGAGGGTGGATTTGTTGAATCGAGCACATTGTCCCTTCCCTTCGAATATGGAATCTCGGACTTTTATCCCGCCTCGAATGAAGAATTGGCATTTGTGGGATCCGCTATTTGGAGACCTGATCCAGAGACGGAACAATTCAAAAAACAAGATGATATTCCTTCCAATGGCAGTTGGAGATTTCATGAAGTAAATGGAAAAAACTTCTTGATGGGAGAAAATACAATCTATGAAATTGACCGCCAACAGTTATATTCTTATCCGTTCAATCCTAGGAACTTTATCCGGGATTCCCTAGGGCGATATTGGCTCAATTCCGACAAGGGGTTATTTATTTGTTCCGACCTTTCTTGCACCGAATCAGTATTGCATGAAAACTGGCCGAGCATACATCGAATTTATATTCAAGAAGATCTCATTTTTCTAGGGACGGACGGAAAGGGTTTGATGATGCTACGCCCTCGTAATATTTCGACCCCGTCGATTCAAGTCAATAATGAACGGGTTTCCGGAATCAGCGTAGATGGACAAAAAGTGATTTGGATGACGGAGTCGGGAGGAATCCATGTTTTGGAAGATGGCAAGGTGAGGTCAATGACTGATGATAGAAGTTATACCGCTTATGATTTGGTGGCTCATCAACAACAATTATGGGTGTCCTATGGCAATTTGACTCGGTACGATATTACAGACCGAAGTGTTCGAAACCGTGAAGTTGTTTTAAAAGAAGCTCCTAAGTCATTGTTTCATTTTGAAGATAAGGTTTGGGCCGGTATGTTTGGTAAAGTATCTCGTATTCACCGGGATTCCATCAATATATATTGGTTGGCATCCGAGCGAATTTATGCGATTCTCAAAGACCGTTTCAGCTCGAGAGTCTGGCTAGGTACGACAAAGGGTTTATTTTATATGGACTTGGCCGGTGAACAAAAAGTACTTTCTCCACAAGATCTTGCCAATAGGAAATATGAACAAATGGCGGCTGTTGTATTGCCAATGATTCAAGGGAAATATAAGTTCAAAATTTTTCCCGAACCGAACATAAAGCCATTCGATTACGAAGGAAATAAAATTGATTATAGCATCAATCACCTCTCTCAATCCGATGATGGTAAAATTTGGGTTTCCACCCGCAATGCAGGAATATTTGAAATAAATGGAAAGGAAACCACACACTATCACGGGCGGTCTTCATGGCTTTCAACTGATATTTGTAATACCCTTCTCCCCACACCTGAAGGCATCTGGATAGGTACGAGTCAGGGGTTGGATTATAGGGATTCCCTTACGGGAAATTTTTATCATATTTCTAAAGCAGACGGGCTTCCTTCCAATAACGTAACGGTCATAGAAGTCCTAGGAGATACGATATGGGTGGGGACTGACGCGGGCATTTGTTATTTCAATAAGAATTGGATGACCTCGTCTCAAAAGGTATCTCCTCCTATCATTGAATCTTATCTGGTCAACGGGGAAGCGAAAGACCCGAATACCAATTATACTTATGATTATGGAGAGAATGAAATGAAATTCTTCCTAGGAGCAAAAGCCTATCATTCAAGCCCGAAGTTTTCTTACAAACTGGAGGGATTATTTGAAGATTGGCGGGAAATCGATCGGAATGAAATCAATTTTTCGGATTTGCCTCCTAGAAACTATAAGTTATTGGTCAAGACTTATTTGACACGGGGAGAAGAACAATCGGAAATCTTAGAAATACCATTTTCCATAAAACCTCCGTTTTGGCAAACTTGGTGGTTTTGGTTAATTACAGTTGCCGTATTGGCTTGTTTAGTTTGGTTATATGTCAATAATAGAATTAAAAAAATCAAGGAGGAAGAAGAAAACCGGGCACGGATCAAAGCTAGAATCGCTCGTTCTGAACTCTCCGCGCTACAAGCGCAAATGAACCCCCATTTCATATCCAATGCCCTAGCAGCCATCCAAAGGTTTATCCTTTCTAACGAAAAAGAAGCGGCGAATAGATACTTGGCCGATTTCGCTCATTTAATGCGTTTGATTTTAGAATCCTCCAAAGAAAAATTCATTACTTTACAAGAAGAGGTCGAATTGTTGGACTTGTATGTCAAATTGGAAAAATTGAGATTCGGGGATACTTTCGATTATGAGTTGAAGTTGGATAATAACTTGGATGTCCAATCCATTGAAGTTCCTACGATGATGATACAACCGTTTGTGGAAAACGCCATCAATCACGGTCTTCAATACAAATCCGAAAAAGGATTATTGAATATGGATTTTTCCCTTTCCCCTTCCGGGGAAGAATTAATCGTGGTCGTTTGGGATAACGGAGTTGGTCGGGAAAAAGCGGCGGAGATGAAAGCCAAGGGAATCCGGGCATATAAATCCAGGTCGATGCAAATTACCAAAGACCGTCGTCAACTCCTGTCGGATTTCGAAGGCATGGACAT
>JAHDCE010000622.1 GCA_020630045.1 Saprospiraceae bacterium
AAATAAGCGCTGGGAGCATGCATCCCCGAAGCGGGTACCGTTTTTAAGATGCTATGGTATATGATGAACTCGGTATCCGAGCTACCCGCCAATTCCAATGCCGGGGCAAGTACTCCATCAGGTTCTATTTGTAAGTCATCCAAAGCCATCAAAACCTTATTAAACTCGCGAGGTTCTTCATCCGGAACAGCCAGTACGGGAATTTTTGTTTTGCGAATAACGCCGGCTGTAATACTCCCCATCAAAACACTTTTAAGTCCGCTGGCGCCCAATGTTCCCATGACAATCAAATCCGCTTTTACTCGCTTTGCCACATAGTGAATTCCTTCTACCGCATAATCCCGAACCAACTTGTAATCCATGGTCGCTCCGTTGCGAAGTTCACGTTGTTTGGTAATGACCAGGTGTTTTAATTTTCCATGTGCCTCCTCTCTCATTCGCTCTTGTACGGAAACAAACATTCCCGCTTTGTTGGACAAATGAAAAGTGTGTAGTATATGAATAGCGCTGCCGTTTTCATTGGCTATTCTAATGGCATAATCTAATGCTTTTTCTGCACAGGACGAGAAGTCTGTAGGTACTAATATATTTTTCATGATTCCAAATTTTGTATGTTATGAAATAGAATATTAAGCTGTCATTCGTGTATGACTAAAACGGGGGCATTCATTTTGGATTGAGCGATGTTTTTGGTTTGACTTTCTAGGAACAATCGCCCTAGCAAACTTTTTTCTTTGGTGTTCATGACAATCAAATCAATGTCATTTTCTTCGCTATATCGATTCAATCCTTTCACGACAGAATCTTCTTGAACATGAGCGACCGTAAAATCAATATCTTTCAGTCCGTTTTTGAGATATACTTCGGAAATTCCATCTACAATTTCCTTGTCTGAGAACTCCGAACGATTCGATACTTCGACAAAGTGAACTGTTTTGCCGGGGTCGTTTGAAGCAGCTAACAATCGAGCCGTTATTTTGGGGTTCAAAGCGTTGCTTTTCGCCGCATTCAAAATATTTCGATAAGGTGTGAAAATATGATTTCCATTCACCAATAATACCGGACATTTGGCACGTTGGGCGACACCGGAAGAAACACTTCCAAACAGTTTATCCACCACTCCGTGTTCTCCTGTGGCTCCGATAACAATCAGGTCAAATTGAGGGGATAGTGCTACGATACGTTCAACCGGAAATCCAACTTCATATCTGAAATCCACTTTCACCCTTTCTCTCGGCCCTTCCATGTTCGGTGTCAAACCGACAAATTCTTTCATGTTACCCAACATCGTTTTTTCACGAGTTTTTAGTGGAATGAGTGTTGGTGTTGAATCATCATCGAGCAAGCCCTTACTCACATGCACTACGGTAATCGAAGCACCGAACTCTTCCGCCATTTCTTTGGCATAACGAAACCCTTTGAGGCTTGTTTCCGAGAAATCTATCGGCACTAATATTTTACTCATGACCATCTTTTTATCTTTTTTATTAATTGAATAAATTTTCTCTTGTATTGAATTAACAATCTCGTCTTCCTTAGGAAGTCGACCTTCAAAAACAATCTCATTATCTACCAATAATGCGGGTATTCTTTTCACATTATATTTCAATATGGCTCGTGAGTCGTTAATGACTTCCATTTTGACATCCACCGGAATCTTGGACAAGGCTTCTAAAGTCAATAATTCCAATTCATTGGATCGTTCTCCTATTCCTAATAATATTATGCCTATCATGATTGTATTGGATTAAGATGTAGTATCTGGATAAGCGTCAACCAACAATTGGCTCATCACATCATAGGGGGTTATCATTCCTATAAGTTCATTTTCCGAAACAATCGGAATGCAATGAAATTGATTTTCTTTAAATATTTCCAATGCTGTTCCAATCGAGTCTTCCGGTTCCAATACGGCTACTTTATTCGTCATTAATTCTTCAACTTTGAAAGCTCGTAGCTTCCCAATTTCCGTAAGGGTATCCGATTGGTGATAATACTTTCTTTGGAAGTGTAGCAAGTCCGATTTACTGATGATTCCGACAAGCCCCTTGAATTCGACGACGGGTATATGATGGAATTTATATTCATCAAAAATCTTTTTGACATCCAGCATGGAATCCTTCGGCGAAACCGTAACCAAATGCTTAGACATGATGGTCGATATTTTATCATTGATATTCATGATTTATATTTTTACAACTTAGGAATGTAAGTTTTCTTATTACAATATTAAAGGGATTCCGAATCAGCTAAAATGACTTAAGTCAATACTGTCGTTGACGTTTATCACTTTTGTTCATATCCAAGGTGCATGCTTCTATTTGTTCCATTTTTAAATAATCGAATCGATTTTGTCTCAGGAACCTCAGCACCCATTCTCCCGGATTTTGCAAGTATGCTTTTTCAAGCAGCAATAATTTTTTTATGGACTCCCATAATTCCGTAAAAACTTCGTTGTCGGAGTTTCTGATGTGTTTTGACACTTCTAGGTGAGCGGATAACCGATAATATCGAGCATTCAACTTATTTAGGATGAATCCATGTAAAATAGCATTGTACATAAGGAGGGGATTAAGTACATTGAAATCTAAACCAGATCTTTCATTCCACTTAATTTCGAGTATATCATTCCCTTTGTGGGGTGGGTAATCCATATGAAAGAG
>JAHDCE010000623.1 GCA_020630045.1 Saprospiraceae bacterium
AGTGAGGATGAAAGATCAATTATAGCCATACAATCTAATTCGTAATAATGTCTATCCCCCCCCTCCTAGGAATTTTTTTAGGATTGCGGAATATAGAAAACGGACTATTTTCCAAAACCCCACTTTGCTTTGTTTCATTTTCAACAATCACATTTACATTACATAAATCGTTTATACAAATAGATTTCGAATTGACTATTTTTGCAAAAAACTAACCGACAATGATAAGAATACTACTTGCCCTTTTAATTTCCCTTCCCTTAATTTCAAGGGCCCAAACCAATATCTCAGGAGTCATTAATAGTTATGCCAAAGTAACTGTTATTTCCCCTGACGCATGTAAACCCGAAATCGAAGTGGACGACCCGACAGGATTTAATGTCGGCGATGTCGTTATGATTATTCAAATGCAAGGAGCGACCGTTTCCGAAACGGATGATGCCAATTTCGGAGCCATCTTGGATTTCGGCCCCGCAGGACTACATGAAAAAAACGTCATTGCATCCATTTCCGGAAACGGTATGACCTTCACCAATCAATTCGCCAATAACTACGAAGTCGAGAGCAATGTCCAAATCGTAACAGTCCCCCAATATGAGGACGTGACCATCACCGGAGAGGTGACGGCCCTACCTTGGGATGGAGACAAAGGGGGAATCATCGCTTTCGAAGCGACCGGAACCACCACGCTCAATGCGAACATCAACGCTACCGGTGCAGGATTCCGGGGAGGTGTCCGCAACGTTATCGACCCGAACAACTGCTCATTCATTGTCGAAAACAACAGCTACTTCTACGACATCAGTCAATGGCAAGGTTCTGTAAAAGGGGAAGGAATCGCCATTCCCGTTGCGGGGAAAGAGGCAGGCCGTGGCGCTTGGGCGAATGGCGGCGGCGGTGGAAACGACCATAATACCGGCGGCGGTGGCGGTTCTTATTTCGGAGCCGGCGGAACCGGAGGTCTCAACGACGACCCTAATATCTTGACTTGTCAAGGCCCCTCTCCCGGAGAAGGGGGAAGGATTATTTCTGTTTTTACAGGTAGGTTTTTCCTAGGCGGCGGCGGTGGAGCCGGTCACGACAATGACGACACCGGAACCAATGGTGGAAACGGTGGAGGCATCATATATATCCGTACCGGGTCTATCAATCCTCTAGGAAATCAAATCCGAGCAGATGGAAACTTTGCATTCGCGACCGGTGGTCCGGACGGAGCTGGCGGCGGCGGCGGCGGCGGATGTATTTACTTGAAAGCCGACAACTTGCTTTCCGGCGGTCAACTGCAAGCCCGCGGCGGCGGCGGCGGAAATGTCCAAACCCTAGGGTTCAGCAAATGTATGGGACCTGGCGGCGGCGGTGGCGGCGGTGCCATTTATGCGGACTTTGTCAACCCCTATTTCGCCTATGAATTACAACCGGGTTCGCCGGGAGTCGTGGAAAACACACCACTCTCCTGTAATGGCACCAATAACGGAGCCCTTGCCGGTTCGGATGGATTGCAATTCCCCACCTTTGACCTTGACGAAGGAACCCCGGTTGACGTTATTTCTTTTATAGAACAACCCGAAGACGTTACCATTTGTACAGGAGAATCAGCGGATTTTTCTATTGATATTACAGGAACAGCTACTTCGTACCAATGGGAGTTAGATAATGGCAGCGGATTTACAACCCTAGCAGACAATGCTAGTATATCCGGTTCATACACTACGATGTTGAACATTTCCGACTTACCGGCAGGTGTCTATACGATTCAAGCTGTTGTGGAAGGAGGTTGTACCGGCACTACCACTTCAGAAGCAGCCATTTTGGAAATCGTAGAATCCCCGGCCGTCACCCTACAACCGGTAGATACGGAGGTCTGTGCAGAGGACTTTATCGTACTTGCTACAATGGCAACAGGTGCCGGAGTCATTTACCAATGGCAAGTCAATGACGGAACAGGATTCGTTGATGTGGAAGACGGCCCATTGTACAACGGTTCGGATACTGATGAATTGACCATCCAAGCGGAAGATGCGTTGACAGGGTATCAATATCAATGCGTCATCACCAGTTCTTGTCCTGATATAACCACCACAGATGTCGCAACCATTACGATAGGAGCATTGCCCGTTCCGGATTTTACTTTTTATGTTGAAAACGATACACTCTGGGTTGTCAACAACTCCGATAACTTTGATACATATTATTGGGATTATGGTGAAGGAGGACCACTTCTTCCGGCGGAAGTCGACTACTATGTTTTTGACGAAAGCGGCACCTACAATGTTACCATTTATGCGGTTAACGAATGTGGTACATCATCAACTACCTATCCGGTAAGTTTCTTCTATACATCGGCCTCCGAAATACTGGATGCATCGCTGACCATATCTCCGAACCCGACAGACGATTTGCTAAATATTTCATTTGAAGGTCAAGTACCTACCTATGATTTATTCCTGTTTGACATTTCCGGCAAGGAAATATCCATACAATCCGGTCTTTCAAACTCAACTCAATTGAGCTTATCGGAATTACCGAGTGGTATTTATCACCTTTCTATCATCACCGATTCCGGGATGACAACAAGAAAAGTGGTAAAAAATTAAAAATAAGTACACTGTAAACAAAGTAAGTTAAAGAATTGGGAACAAGATTTTGTCATGA
>JAHDCE010000624.1 GCA_020630045.1 Saprospiraceae bacterium
AACATGACTTTCTGAAGTGGTTATATAATGTATGTGCCACTATTTTGAACAACTAAAACAATAAACACCATGTCCAACTTTATCAAAATTTCGCTGATTTTATTCCTAGGCATATTTTCAATGAACACCTTGAGCGCATCCACTCCGGATGATGGCAAGTATAGAATCGTATTTCAACAACCCAGAACCTTCGACGGATTATTACAATTGGCGAAATCTCAAAACCGCCCCATATTTATCGACTTTTATGCCGACTGGTGTATCCCTTGCAAAAGAATGGAAAAACAAGTGCTCGGACATGAAGGCGTAGCCGCATACATGAACATGCATTTCATCAATGTCAAATTAAATACCCAACACAGCCTCGGTCGTGAGTTGTCAAAAAAATACAACATCCGTTTCTTGCCTACCGTCTTATTCATTTCTCCCAAAGGAGAAGTCATTCTCAAAAAAGCTTCCTCTTTGGGTGTGGTAGAATTCATGCAATTGGCACAGAACGCGAGCTATAAATTCGATACGAATCACAGGTATGTGGCTTCATCGGCTCCCGTACAAAGAACTTATACTCCTGCAAGAACCTACTATCGGCCCGTAGCTAGACAAACCGCCCCTTCTCCTTGGAAACTGGCACGTTAACCCCTAGGACAAAATGATGTAAATACCTTCAGGAAAATCCAATCCGACAAGCATGTTGGGAAAACTTGCCCGAATGACCGAATTTGTGTAAATTCATTCATTCGGGCAATTTGTTTTGACACTATTTTACTTTCATACATGCTTCATCGACTTCCTTACTTCTTGTTATTCATTATTCTTTTTGGGTGTTCCCCTTCCGGGGAATCCGCAAGCGACGTGGCCGAATCCTGGTTATCCAAATTGGAAGAAAGGCGATTTGACGAACTCAAAACAATAACCACTGGCAATGCATCCACAGCCTTGGAATTGTTGGAACAAGCTTTTCTCGCTTCCGGAGACGAAGACGGACAAATCATAAATATGGAGCGAATGGATTGCAAAACTTTGCCGGAAGGCAAAATCAAATGTACCTATTGTTGTGGTGACGAAAACGCCGAATCCCTTGTCTTGGTACAAGAAGAAGGAATCTGGAAAGTCTCCGAAATATTGGTTAGTTTTTACGATTTAGAAGAAGAAACCCGAAATTTGCAAAATCAAATAGATGCCGGACTGGATGCTTCGCTTTCTTCCGGCAAGTAATTCGGAAGACTCATGTCAAAGCAACAAATCGGTTTATTTTTCGGCTCATTCAATCCTGTTCATATCGGGCATATGATCATCGCTCAATTCATGGCGACGCATTCGGAATTGGATAAAATCTGGATGGTGGTTTCACCCCAAAATCCTTTTAAGAAAAAAAGTACGCTCGCCAATGACTACGACCGCCTACATTTGGTGAGGACGGCCATCGGGGAAAACGAAAAAATCGAAGCCTCTGACATCGAGTTCAAATTACCCAAACCGTCTTATACCGTCGATACCTTAACTTATCTCAAAGAAAAGTACCCCAACAAACAGTTTTCCCTAATTATGGGGGGAGACAATCTCGCTACATTTCACAAATGGAAGAATCATGATGTTATCCTTCAGCATCATAAGATTTATGTCTACAGTCGCCCTTCTTATGAATTGGGAGACTTGAAAGACCATCCTAGCGTCACGGTTCTTGAAGCACCGCTTCTTTCTATTTCTGCTAGTTATATCCGATCACAAATCAAGGCAGGACACAGCATCCGGTACTTGGTACCGGATGCTGTGCATGAAGCACTGGAACGTGAAAACACCTATCAATTTTTGCTAAAGCCCTAACAGCCACTTCTCATTCCCTTTAATTTGCGTACAATTACTTGATTTGTACGCAAATTAGTTTATTCATGAAAAAAGTTGAAAGAATAGTTGATTTTAAGAAACATTTTGTTTTATATTGTGGTTGTAATTAATAGAAAGCACATAAAAACATCTTTTTGTTTTATATTTTTTGAGAAAACCACCACTTTTAATTTTTGATTTTATGAAAAAGGACACCACAACCACACCGCAACCTACAAAGGCCAAAACTTCAGCTTGGAAGCTTTTGATTATGAAACTAGCGATGCTCGCCATTGTCGGTTTTATCATTATGCAAAAAGATGTCAATTTCCATATCCATTTGCAATCGCCTTTAGCTAGCAATATCTCCCAAGAAAAAAATGCTCCGCTTGGAGAAGCTCCACAAAATCCCCCTGCCGTAAAATCGGGATTATTCGGTTCGGGCATTATCTCGAGTTGGTTGGGCGGTTCGAGTAAAAAAGTGCAAGTCGTCAAGGCGAAATCCACCGGTTCTTTGCCACAGCCTACACTAGCAGAAGCGACACCTGAAGAAGTACAAGCCTACATCAAGCGCTTTTCTCATGTCGCCATCAATGAAATGCGGAGGTATGGAATTCCGGCGTCTATCATTCTAGCAAATGGACTTCATCAAAGTGCTGCGGGAAAACATGATGCCACCCACTCCGCTAACAATCATTTCTTAGTGCCGTGCCAGGGTTCATGGGATGGAGAAACTTATACATTGGATGGAAAATGCTACCGCAAATACGAGAGTGCTTGGGCAAGTTTTCGGGGACACAGCCACTATATCAAATCCGG
>JAHDCE010000625.1 GCA_020630045.1 Saprospiraceae bacterium
CTTGGATTTTTCCTTCAAAATCAGGTGCTTTGTCGCCGATTTTCAATGTGGTCATAATGAAATGAATTTCTATTTTTAAACTAGTTCAATATAAACACTCAAATATCAGGATTGTTACTGTTTTTTATTTTAAAAATGAAAAACAAATAATACAAACAAGGGAATATGATTAAAGCTCCTATGATTAGAGCTACAGTCAGGTAATATAAGGTGGAAGTTCCAGCAGCTGCATTGTATATGCTTAAATGATTCCCATCTTTCATATAGAGGACAACAGGCATTTGTTTGGCCACCCATCCTGCCATGATACATCCGGTTTGCATGACTACCGAGATACGGGTCACTAATATTTTTTCTTGTTTTATACTGTAAATGATAAGGGGGATTAGAAGAGTCGCTAATATAAAAGCTGTAATGGATAAGGGAGAATGAAAAAATCCATCCATAAAAGCGGCTTTGGAGTAAAGTCCGAGCAAAAGGACAGCGGCTCCCGATATGAATGTAGCGAATCCGAATCGAATAGCGATTTTGGAAAAATATTTTTTCTCTTCTTCAGTAATGGTTTCCCCGATAATGTAAATACTGGCTAAATAACCGAATAAGGCTGTGCTGAAAACACCCGTGGCCATACAAAACGGATTCAACCAAGAGTAAATGAACCTTTCCGGAAAGGATACTGAAGTAGAGTCGGTAATTTGTCCGAACATCATGGCTCCTAGGGTTATTCCTAGGAAGAAACAAGTCAGTATGCTCGAAAAACGGAAAAAGAAATTATAGGCCTTTTGACTTTCATCTTTTATAGCGTCATAATGGCGGAAGGTAAATGCGGTTCCTCTTACTACGATTCCGATAAGAATGATAAACAAAGGGATGTGTAGTGATGTGGACATCTCAGCATAAATGGCCGGAAACCCATTGAATATGATGACGACTGCTAGGATGAGCCAGATATGATTGGCTTCCCAAACCGGTGAAATGGCTTTGTAAATAGGGCGGATGCTTCTATTGCCCGTAAACAATTCCAAAACGCCGGCCCCGAAGTCCGCTCCTCCGAATATCGTGTAGAAGAAAAATGAGATGCACAATATAGAAACGATGAATATGAGCATGGTCTATTGGGTTTGATCTTCCAACTTAAGATGGGTTGTCGATGATGGGTAATTCTTCGGAATACTTTTGATTTGACGGTTCATCAACCAAACCAATACGAAGGATAAAAACAGATAGACGAACAGGGTCATATAAAAAGAATACTGGATGCCGGGCATGGGTGTGACAGCGTCCGCCGTCCGCATGACTTCATAAATGATCCAAGGTTGGCGTCCGACTTCTGTAACGGTCCATCCGGCTTCAACGGCGATAAATCCCAAGGGAGTACAAACAATAGCGGTTCGCAAAAAAGCATTGGAGTATAGGAGGTGTTTTTTTCGCCAATTGAAAAATAAAAAGAACAATCCGACCAATGCAAGGAATGTTCCTGAGCCGACCATGATTTGGAAAGCCATATGGGTAATGAAAACTGGAGGTCTGTTTTCTTTTTCAAATTGGTCGAGTCCGATGACCTCCGCATCAAAATCACCATGTGCCAGAAAGCTGAGCGCATATGGAATATGAAGGGCATAACTCACTGTTTCTGTTTCGTCATCCGGAATACCCCCGACGATTAATGAAGCCCCTCTTTCTGTATGATAATGCGCTTCCATCGCTGCGAGTTTTGCCGGTTGTCGTTCCGCGACGCTTTTTGCGGCGATATCGCCCGAAATCGGAATCAGTAAAGCTGCGATTGTCCCGAACCACATGGCAATGGTAAAGGCTTTTCTATGAAATTCATTTCGCCGATCTTTCAATAAAAGTAGTGCGTGTAATCCGGCCACTGAAAAACTGGTAGCCACGAACGCTGCGAGTACCATATGTTGTGCTTGAGAAAACCAAGCGTCATTGAACATGGCGGCCAATGGATCGATATTCACATATTCTCCATTGACGATATCAAAACCTGCCGGGCTATTCATCCAGCCATTGGCGGCTACGACTAGGATGCCTGATGCCAAGCCGGAAAGCCCGACGACCACCCCTGAAAACCAATGCGTCCATTTGGGAATTTTATCCCAACCATATAAAAATACCCCTAGAGCGATGGCTTCGACAAAGAATGCTGTCCCCTCCCAAGAAAAAGGCATGCCGATAATGCCGCCGGCATATTTCATAAACTCGGGCCACAGCAAACCTAGCTCGAAGGAAAGCATGGTGCCGGACACCGCTCCGACCGCGAAAAATATGGCAACGCCCTTCGACCAAGCCTTGGTCAAATCCAAGTACACTCGCTTTCCTGTACGTAGCCATTTCCATTCGGCGAAAGCCATCAGGAAGGGCATGGTCATACCAATACAGGCGAAAATGATGTGAAAGCCTAGGGAAAAGGCCATTTGTAATCTTGCGGCGGTCAATACATCCATAGCGTTCGGATTGAATTGTTTTCAAGGAATGGGAATGTTCCCACTCAAAGATAAAATTGTATTCTATTTCGACCTTATTCAATGCCCCAAACTTTATGGATTCATTTAGAAGTGTTATAAATATCAATGTTCAGATAACAGAGAATTTGCTGAAGTTTTCTATAACCTACCACCAAAGG
>JAHDCE010000626.1 GCA_020630045.1 Saprospiraceae bacterium
ATTTACATCCCGGTCCCCCCTAGTGATTTTTTGTAAGCAGTTAATGAAATTGAGATATGTCCGGCGAATGTTATCCGCTAACAATTTGTTCCTGGTTAAGTAAGTCCTGAAAGATAATAGTAAAGACATCAATGCTTCGTCTTCATCCGTTTCATGGTATATTTTAAGGGTCATCAATTTAGTACCCAATATGTAATATATGTCAGTGAACTCTACATGGATGAGATGTTCAAGCGCTTTGTCATTTTCTCCCTTGTAATAATACAAATCCGCCATATTGTAGTGATAGGCGTCCGACCGAAATTCCTCCTTGATTTGGTGTCGGTAATCCGAAATAAAGTTTTCCGTATCGACGAATCGTTCCAACCGCAAGCCGGTTTTCACCACATTTTTAAATGTCCAAGGAGATATAAAGCCATTTTCAAGCAAGATGCCGGATGAAATTCCTTGGGTGTACAAGGCGTATAGTTCTGATAAATAAAAAGTGGCATTGCTTTTTCTCAATTGACGGATACAGAAATTAATCACGATAAAATAAATCTCCCGGACTTCTTCCACCGAAAAATATTCGACATGGGAAACCAACAATGATTTCATTGATTTGAAATATTCCGCCTCCTCCGTGGTCAACAATAGATATAGTTGATGATAAAGGTGAATGGCCGGGTGGGAGGAATAATCCCCGCCACTGATTAATTGAACGATTTCCCCGGTTAATTTTAGGGTATATTCCCCTGATAATATTCCTTGGTTGTTAATCGCTTGGCAGGTGTACTTCAATTTAGTAGCCAAGTAGTAGGTGTCCAAGGCGTCCATTTGTTCCTGTAGCGAACTGTCGTTTTTCCGTACTTTTTTGTTGTTGAATCGTTTGGCTGCCAAAGATTTTAACAAGTACCTTTGATGATAATACTCAGAATCCCTAGAAACCGAATCGTCTAATTTTTTTTCTGCTTTGGAATAAATGAAACGAAAATTCTTGTCGACATTCCGGTCTATATAAGAGTCCAGAAGATGGAATTCAAGAATATGGTTTTTGGATTGGATAGCCTCTGTTCCTATGTATTGTTCAGCAAGTTTAAGCAGCTGGCTCATATGGTGCCTACAAATCTTTTCATCAAAAGGAGTATCCGGATGAATGCGTTGAAATAGCCGATGCTTGTCGATTTTTTGAGGAGGGAACTCAGGAGCCTCTTTTCGGATCAATGCGAATAAATGAACCAACTCTTTTTTTCTATTAAAAAAGGGGGACGAAAGGAAACTTGAAAACTCACGAAGTTCTTTTTTAGAAAAAGTACGAAGTAATTCTATCAATTTACTGCCATACATCTTGATTATGTTTTGGTTTATTTTGCTGTAAATTAATGTTTTGTGTAAATAAAAAGTGTTAAATAATTCGATTTTTTTAAAATATTGTATTTGAATGCCTTCCGGCAAACCAATACATTTGAATTGTAATCAGAATAGACTATTAAAGCCTATGTTAGAATTTGCGAGAAAAATATTCCTTTTTTTATTCCTAATGTCAAGTTTACCCTTGTTGGGGCAAGACTTGATTTGGCCCGGGGATATCAACAATAATGGAGTTGCGGACAACAAGGACGTATTGTATTTGGGAGCTACTTTGGGTTTGTTCGGTCCCGAACGAGATTCCATTTATGATTTTTGGGAACCTCAAAACGTTCCTTCGGGATGGGCTCCTTCTTTCTATCCATACTTTGATTTCGCTTTTGCGGATTGTAATGGTGATGGATTCATTTCTGACGAAGACTTGAATGCGATTATTCAGAATTACGGCTTTGAACATGGAATCATCGAAGAAGATTCTTTTGATATTTTTCCAAGCACGGTTTCCCAGCCTATTTTATTTGCCGGAGAAGAATCGATTCTCTTAAACGAAGGCTCAACAATGTCTTTTCCTGTAACATTGGGTGGCACAACGAATGTGGTAGACGAATATTACGGAATTGCATTTTCTTTGAATTTTCCGCCGGGTTTCGTTGTATCAGCCGAATTCGAGTTCACCGATACTACCTGGTTTGATGCGGAAGGTGACGGTTCTTTATACTTGTCTCGATGGGATGATGAAGGTAATAGATTGGATATCGTACATTCTAAAAGAAATCAAACCCCGGCCTTGGGTACTTGGGGTGAAATAGGCATCGTACATGTAGTGATCGAAGACGATGTACCCGGATTTGCAGGAGAAATTGACTTCATGACTTTTGATCAGACGTATTTAGTCAATCATGTCCTTCAAAGACAAAATACCATTACGATTCCACTCAAAGCACAAGGAACGACTTCTCTAGAAGAACTTCAAAAAACAAGTCTGGATATTTATCCACACCCGGTTGGAGCCGGGAAAAATTGCTACATATTATCCGAACAAATCAATGGACAAGAAACACTTAAATTATTGGATATTTCAGGGAGGGAAATACCTGTAGAAGCTTCGTTCGAATCGGGTCGAATCGATCTTCAATTACCCGATGTTCCTCCTGGTGTTTACATCTTAAGTATCCAAAGTGAAAATAAAAGTCTAATCCATAAACTTTCCATACATTAATAATTAAAACCACTTCATCCATGAAAAAAATAATAATGATATTTATCATGTCATG